>NZVP01000002.1 GCA_002697405.1 Flammeovirgaceae bacterium | reverse complement strand
TTATAAAATTTATGAAGGAGCAACAACCATGGCAGGTGCTTCTGCATATTATGTAAATTCCTTAGAAGAAAATAATTTCAAACCTAATTTTGATGAAGTGCCAGAAGATATATGGAAAAACTGTCAATTACTTATTCTTTGTTCTCCCTCTAATCCAACAGGATACTGTCTTGAAAGAGAAGATTATATTGATCTGCTTAATAAAGCCGATAAGTATGATTTTCTTGTATGTTCAGATGAGTGTTACACAGACATTTACGAAAGTTCAAAAACCCCTCCTACAGGTCTTTTAGAATGCTGTGATGTATCTCAACCAGATTCAAAGGCTGTGGTCTTCCATAGCCTATCTAAGAGATCAAATTTGGCTGGTCTAAGATCAGGCTTTATTTCTGCAAATGAATCTGTTATCAAAGATCTTTTGCTTTATAGAACTTACCATGGCGTAACTCTATCTTTACCAACTCAAATGGCAAGCAAATGGGCTTGGGAAGATACAGTGCATGTAGAAAAAAATCAGAAAGATTATGATAAGAAATATGAAGTTGCGATTTCAGCTTTAAAAGATCTACCGGAGATTACTAGACCCAATGGTGGTTTTTATATTTGGCTTAACGTTCATGGTGATGATCAAATTTTTGCCAGACAACTATATGAAAAAAATAATGTCATTGTATTGCCTGGATCTTATTTAGCTTTTCAGGAGAATAATATCAACCCAGGGAAAGGTTACGTTAGAATTGCAATAGTGCATGAAACTAAAATTATCGAAGAAGCCTTAACTGCAATAAATGATAATTTTTCAGCCTTATAAAAGATTGATTCTTACTTTTTGTATATCTTTGAACTAAACCAAATCTTATAATACAAAAATGAACAAGTTTCCGCTTATAGCTTCAGGTGTCGCTTCAACAAGTCTTAATGGCGAAATATTGGCTATTCGCTATACAAAAATAGTTTGTAAAAGCGAAAATGCAGATGAATATAAATCTTTGGAATCTGAGAAACAAATACCTTCTATAATTAAAGATAGAGAAAGGTTTATTTTTCACAAACTTAATCAAGATACTGCTATTAAAAACGTCAAAGATGCTTATTTAAAATTACACCTTCTATCATTGAAGTTGGTTAAGCCTAATACTATCAATTTAGAAGGCATATTTAATGCCCTACCGAATGTCGTTTGGACAAGTCAAGGACCTGTGCATCCTGATGATCTAGAAGAGATTAGAAAAGACAATGATTCACTGTATGTTAGATCGATAGATAAATTTCCCTGCTTGACCGATTATGTAATTCCAGAAGGAATAAGGATAGCTGACGCTAGCAGAGTAAGATTAGGGGCCTACTTGTCTGAAGGAACAACTGTTATGCATGAAGGTTTTGTTAATTTCAATGCAGGAACTCTAGGTCCTGCAATGATTGAAGGAAGAATATCTGCTGGCGTTGTAATTGGAGCTAATTCTGATCTTGGTGGCGGTTGTAGCACTATGGGAACACTGTCGGGCGGAAACGATGTGAAAATTTCCGTAGGTGAGGATTGTCTGTTAGGGGCTAATTCAGGTTTGGGAATTCCACTTGGAGACAGATGTATTGTAGAAGCAGGACTGTATTTAACAGCAGGATCTAAAGTAGAAGTTTTAGATAAAAATAATGAATTAGTGAAGACCGTAAAAGCCTCCGAGCTATCTTCAAAAGATGATCAGCTTTTTATAAGAAATTCTTTAACAGGTGCTATTCAGTGTAAACCAAATAGAAAGAAAGTATCTCTGAATGATCAGCTGCATACTAACGATTAATATTTTGTATGAATCCAACATTAGAATTAACTAAGGATCTTATATCTAGACAGTCAATAACACCGTCTGATGCAGGCTGCCAAAAACTCATTGCAGAACGACTAGAAGCAATTAATTTTAAAACTGAACACATGCCATTCGGCGATGTTAAGAATCTATGGGCAACTTATGGTGAGAGTGGCCCTCTTTTTGTCTTCTTGGGGCATACCGATGTTGTACCGACAGGACCAATAGAAGAATGGTCTAATGATCCTTTTCAACCAACTGAGAAGGGAGGGTTTTTATATGGTCGAGGAGCCGCCGATATGAAAGGAAGCGTAGCTGCTTTTGTTACTTCTATTGAAAGCTTTTTAAAGGAGAATAAATCTAAGATAAACGGAAGAATAGGTGTCTTACTAACCAGTGATGAAGAAGGACCTGCGGTCAATGGCGTAGTTAAAGTTGTTGAAGAATTAAACAGCAGGAAAGAAAAGATAGATTGGTGTCTAGTTGGGGAGCCAACAGCTAGTGAAAAGTTAGGTGATGTAATCAAAATTGGGAGAAGAGGCTCTATAGGAAGTGAGATTAAGATTTATGGAGTTCAAGGACATATAGCCTACCCGCATAAGGCTAAAAACCCTATCCACCTCGCGACAGAAGCAATAAATGAAATATCAAAATTAAATTGGAAAGATAAAACTGGACAATTTCAAGACAGCGTTCTTCAGATATCAAACCTTAGATCAGGAACTGGAGCTTCTAATGTAATTCCTGGAGAATTGAAATTGAACTGTAATGTTAGGTACTCCCCTTCTACAACAACTGAAGACATTAAAGAATCTGTAGAAAATATTTTAAACCGCCATAAGCTAAGTTATGAGATAAACTGGATTCAAGGAGGAAATCCTTTTTTAAATACTCAAACAACGTTAATAGAATCTGTAAAAAATTCTATAACCTCTATTGTTGATATCGTGCCTGATCAAACAACTGATGGAGGAACTTCGGATGGAAGATTTTTAGCTCCAACGGGAGCAGAAGTTGTCGAACTAGGCCCTGTGAATGACTCAATACACAAAATAGATGAAAGAGTAAAAATAGAAGAACTGACACAGCTATCAGAGGTCTATAAAAATATTTTAAAAAGCTTACTTACCTAAACGTCTGCTGTTCTTATTTATATAAATTATTTCAGGGATCCCTAGTAAAGCAAAAGTTAAAAAAAACAAAAACCATTTCTTGTCATTAAGTTTTGATGCTAACCAGCAAGCGTTATAAGTCCAATAAACTTCCCAAGCTGTTATCAACAAAATAACTATAAGAAGCAAGATTTCTAATCCTCTAAATTAGTTGTCGCCTTAACAAATTTATTTGCAATAATTAGAATGACTCCTACAACTACCAAAGCAAGAATAATCTGATTAAACAAGCTCGGCATACTGGATATGCCTGATTCAAACGATTTACTTGCTAAAAGTCCTGCTAAACCGGCTGCCAGAGAAGAAGACAAAAACCATATCCCCATCATTTGACCTTTATACCTTTTTGGAGAATATTTTGCAGTAGCCGATAAACCTACTGGACTTAAACATAGTTCTCCTAAAGTATGGAAAAGATAAGTTAATAATAGCCACTTAACTCCTGCTTTCTCATTTTCTAAAGCCACCTCTACTCCGAAGATCATTACGAAAAAACCTATAGCCATTAAAAAACATCCAAGTGCAAATTTTTGAGGAGTATCTAGATCTAGATTACGTTTTCCTAAATTTATCCAAAAAGCTGCGAAGAATGGAGCAAAAATAACTACCATTAAAGGATTTGCTACTTGAAGAAAAGTAGCAGGCATTTCCCATCCAAAAATAAATAAATCAGTATAGTCTTTTGCAAATAAATTCAATGAAGAACCACCTTGATCAAAACCAGCCCAGAATAAAACAGATCCGATAAACAATAATAACAACATAGAAATATTACCTTTCTCAGCTTTATTTAGTCCTGCAAATAGATACAAATATACGAAATAAAAAATTGCAACTATGAGTATCAAATATACGATTATTTGATTCAGTAATTCAGGGTCAATACTCCATAAACCAACAAATCCAGAAATAATGACAAGAGATAGTAAGACTGAAGAGATTGAGAACATAGAAAGATATTTAGCTTTATCCTCTTCTTCACCAAGGGTTGGTTTTAGACCAGCTTCTCCCAGTGAAGATTTTGAAACAATATATTGTATTACTCCAAAAGTCATTCCAACTCCAGCAGCGCCAAAACCCCAATGCCATCCAACCTTCTCTCCTAAGTAACCACAAACAAGGAAACCTAACATACTTCCAATATTTATAGACATGTAAAATATTGTGTAGCCAGCGTCTATTCTTATATCGCCTGGTTTGTAAAGCTGTCCTACTATTGTAGAAATATTAGGTTTCAATAGACCGGTTCCTATTGATACAAACACTAAGCCCAAAAAGAATGTCTTTTCGAAAGGTAGAGCAAGAATATAGTGACCTAATGTAATAATTATTGCTCCTATTAATACCGTCCTTTGAGCTCCAAAAAGCTTGTCTGCTACCCAGCCTCCTGGAACACATAAGAAGTAGACGGAAGCGCCATAAACCCCGTAAATTGCCATGGCTGTACCTGTGTCTAAATTTAAACCACCTTCCACTACTTCTCTTGTCATAAACAAAACCAGTAATCCTCTCATCCCGTAATAGGACATCCTTTCCCACATCTCTGTTAAAAAAAGTGTTACTAACCCTTTAGGGTGTCCTAAAAAGTATGTGTCATTACTTGCTTTTGCTAATTCATTCATAATATGTTCCTTATTTATCTATAGAATAATCAATTAATTTACTATGACCAAACTATTATGATCGGTGCAGGATTTTTTAAAAGAGTCTTTTCGCTTGTTTATGACACATTAATTGTTATAGGAATAGTGCTCTCTTTGAGCTTATTGCTAGTTATCATCAATGGCGGCTATGCAGAAAGTAATAGTTTTGCTGGCTTAGTTCAGCTTTTGATTATTATACTGAGTGGCCCGTTCTTCTATACATACTTTTGGATTTCAAATAACGGTCAAACTGTTGGCATGCAAGCGTGGAAACTACAACTTGTTAGAAAAGAGAAAAATTTATCGATTCAAATTTGTTTTTTTAGGTGCTTTGCTTCTGTACTTTCCTTTTTAATTCTAGGCGTAGGGTATATCTTTATTCTATTTCATAAGGAAAATAAATCTTTATCTGATTTGATTACAAAAACCCAAATTATTGATCTAAAGAGACTTGAATTTCCAGGCAAATAAAGTCAAGAGTAAGACTATAAAGATAGGGATCATAACTGAGGTCAATGGCGACAACAAAGATACTAGTGCCATGCTTTCGCATAACCTCTGTGAGATGCTTAAAGAAAAGGCTAACACTATTCCAGTAACGACTCTTTGCCCTATTTTTTGATCTCTAGTTGGGCCAAATACGAAAGAAGCGGCCAAAATAACCAATAAAATTGAAAATACTGGCTGTAGGGCTTTTCTCCAAAACTCTAATAAAAGAATATCCTGTCTATACTGAGACTGTTCTCCATTTACATTTTTATATAACTGAGTGAGCGAAAAATATTTAGGTGATAATATCAGGTTAAAGTCTTCATCCATTGGTCCTTCACCCCAATCCAACTCTTTTATAGACTCTTTAGCTCCATTTTCTACGTTAACAATTTCCACATCAGATAAAATCCATGAATTATTTGTCTTATCTGCTTCTTTGGCTTTTGTGATCTCCTGTAATTCGAAAGAGTCATTTAGTTTATAGATTGTAATATCTTGGATGGAATTTGAATTTGTTGTTGATTTGAAATAACTCACTGATGAATCAGATACCAACCAATAACCATCATCTAAACTAATTCTATTTTGTTTAAGTAGTCTTGTTTCCTCTGAGTTCTGAGAAAGGCCTGGAATAAACAATTGAGAGCTCAAAACACCCACAATTAAAACTAAAATTACTGGTTTGATTGAAGCCCAGATAATTCTAATATCTGATTTACCTAAAATCCTTGCAGCTGTTATCTCCCCTTCCTCTAATAAGTTTCCTAAAGCAACTAAAACCCCTATCAAGCAAATATAAGACAGAAAATCGTAAATGGAGTAAGGCAGTGAAGAAATAGAGTATAGGAGAGCATCACTTAAGTTGTAACCTTCTGAAAGATCGGATAATTCGGATAGAATAGTAAATATTAGGTCTAAAAAAATAATAGCTAATGCAACCACAAAAATACTAGATAAAACTCTCTTAGAAATATTTCTATCGATAAGGTCTCCTAAAAATAAATTCATGACTAAACCCTATGATTTTTACGAAAGTAAAGATAAAAGGACAGTATCAGAAAAAATAAATGAACGAATGCCATTGAATAGATTTTATTTACAAGAGACAAATCACTCACTCCCCTGCCAGCGATCAAAAGACCTAAATATAGAGAGAAAACAAGCAAAGCAGGTAATACTTTTTTGTATCTCCCTTCTCTTGGGTTGCCATCACTTAAAGGGATTGCCAAAAAAACGCTTATTATGGTCATGACAGAAATAGACAATAACCAAATCGTATCCGATGGCCCTAGCGCATCAAGATTTTGTTTTTTAACAGGACTAACATCAGTGTCTGAGGAAACTTTTAACTTCATTTCTTTGAATGATAGTTTGGAAAAATTCTCAGATTCATCTGAAAAGAAAAGGCTTCCATTTTTGATATTAAAACTATCTTTTATTGATTCTTCTACGTGAGCTTTCTCAGCAAAAACCAAAAGCTCTCTACTTTGATTTTTATTGGGTGTATTTTTAATAAATACTTTTATTAAATCTTCATCAATACTCTCTTCCGAATAGATGAGTGTTGATTCACTAATTTTATGAAATTCCCCAGGTGTTAAAGCTACTATCTTTTCTTTTAAAGTTTTTTGCTCAAGCATTTCTTTAATATGCAGATCAAATTGAGGGGTTAACCATGCAGAAAGAGAAAAAATTACACCACAAATTAAGATGCCACATGAGACGAGCAAAGTATGAAGCCTTATAGAAGAGAAACCGTTTTGTTGCATGACCACAAATTCGCTCTCTGAGCGCAATTTTCCTAGAGTTAAAACAATGCCTATGAAAAAACTAAGGGGTAATATAATTTGTCCAAATTCAGGTAGTCGAAAAAGAATAATCCAAAATACTACCTCTGGGTTTATTTCTCCTCTAGCTGCCTGGTCTAGATATTGTATAGACCTTGATGAGACTATTATCAAAAGAAAAATTACGCTTACCGAGGCTGTATATGAGAAAATAGTTTTTAGAAAGTAACGATTTAAAATCATAATGAAGAATTTAATACTTAATGGGTTAATCCTACTCTGTATTGGACCAATAATCTTTAATGAAGTTTAAATTAATTTAATCTCTGTAAAATAGTATTAGAATTTACATAAAGAAAAGAGGAGAAAAAATGAAAAAAAGACTATCTTTAGCCTTACAACAAGATTTGAAAAAAAACCTTCTTAAAGTGAAGTCAGACTCTCTTATCATTGGAGTAAATGAAGGCAATGCTTTGAATCCAATATCATCTAAGATTGATCAAGCAACTAATGGAGTGATAAAAAAATTAGCAAAAAGAAAGGAGTTTGAGGGCAAAGTTGGTCAACAAGCATATGTTGCTGCTCCAGAAGGATTATCGGCAGAAAGACTTTATTTGATAGGATTTGGAAAATCAAAAGATCTACTGTCTAACGAAGATATAGATAAAATATTAAACTCGACAATAAGTTCATTAAAATCAAGTAAATCCAATAATGCTTCTATCTGTTTTCCTTCTCTAAAATATTCTAATAAGTCACAAAATGATTCTTGGTTGTTACAAAAAATGGCAACCTTTTTTGAGAATAGAGTTTATACATATGATGCGAAACTTAATAAAAAAAATAAATCTGTTAATCGCTTAAAAAAAGTAAATTTATTTTTAGAATCATCTCTATCTGCAACAAATCAAAGAAAAGCTTTAAAAACAGGTCAAGTTATTGGGCAAGGCATGAATGCCGCTAAAGACCTTGCTAACCTTCCAGGAAATATTTGTACTCCTTCTTATTTAGCTTCGACTTCTAGGGCAGCGGCAAAAAAATATGCAAAACTTTCTTGTAAAGTTTTTGGAGAGAGAGAAATGAAAAAAATGGGTATGGACTGCTTACTCTCAGTAGGCAATGGAAGTGCTCAAGAATCGAAACTTATTTCTATGTCTTATCTAGGTGGAAAAAAAGGTGACCAGCCTTATGCCATTGTTGGAAAAGGAATAACTTTTGATACAGGAGGAATAAGCTTAAAACCTGGTGCCGCTATGGACGAAATGAAATTTGATATGTGTGGTGCAGCTAGTGTAATTGCGACCATGCAAGTTGTTTCTGAACTTAAACTACCTATAAATGTGGTAGGCGTTGTTGCGAGTGCTGAAAATATGCCTGGCAGTAAAGCAACTAAACCTGGTGATGTAGTCAAAACGATGTCAGGACTAACAGTTGAAATCTTAAATACAGATGCTGAAGGAAGGTTGGTTTTAGCTGATGCCTTAACTTATGTTAAAAGATTTAAGCCTAAAACAGTGGTTGATATAGCAACTCTTACTGGAGCTGTAATAATCGCTCTAGGATACTCAACTTCTGGATTAATGAATAATAATGATAAATTAGCTAAAGATTTATTAAATGCTGGTCAAAAAGCTTCTGATAAGGCTTGGCAACTACCACTTTGGGATGTCTACCAAAAAGATTTAGATAGTAATTTTGCAGATATCGCAAATATTGGGGGAAGAGCTGGAACGATTACTGCCGCTTGCTTCTTATCTAGATTCGCTGAAGATTTTCCTTGGGCTCACTTAGATGTTGCAGGGACTGCTAGTTACAAAGGCGCTGCAAAGGGGGGATCCGGAAGACCAGTTCCATTATTAAGCCAATATTTGATTGATAAAGCTTAGTAATGCTTGAAGCTAAATTTATAGCTTCTGGTGCATCTTTTGAAGAAGCATTGCAATTCTCTTGTGAATTAACTGCAAATTTATACTTAGGTGAAAACGGCTTAAAAAAATCAAGAAAGATAGATATCTATTGTGATGATCTTAAGCAAGCAGAAAAACTTGATGAACTCTTATGGGAAATCCCAAAAGAATTATTACTTCCTCACCAGCTTGCCCATAAGATAAATTTAGATGAACCTATTCAAATAGGTTACCCAGGAACTAAATTCTCAACTAACTCTGATTCTTTAATAAACATTTCGCCTGATATGCCTAATACGCTAGAGCATTATGAAACTTATTATCAGTTAGTTATCATGGACGGTGCAGAATTGAGAAGGAAGGCAGCAGATACCTGGTCAGAGTGTAAAAAAATTGGCCTAACACCCGAATTCTTAGATCAAATATGAAAAAAAATTATGAACCTAAGGGTATAGAAAAAAAAATCTACGAAAATTGGGAATCTTCAGGTTACTTTATCGCTAGTCCTGATGAAAAAAAGAAACCATTTTGCATAATGATTCCCCCTCCAAATGTAACAGGAACTTTGCATATGGGTCATGGGTTTCAAAATACTCTTATGGATGCCTTGATAAGACATAAAAGAATGTCTGGTTTTGATGTTTTATGGCAAGTTGGTGTTGACCATGCTGGCATAGCAACTCAAATGGTAGTAGAACGCCAACTAGAGTCAGAAGGAAAAGATAAAGAATCCATAGGAAGAGATGCTTTTGAAAAAAGAGTGTGGGAATGGAAAGAAAAATCTGGAGGCACGATCACTCAACAATTAAGAAGATTAGGTGCATCGGTAGACTGGTCTAGAGAAGCATTTACAATGAATGAAGATTTAAGTGAAGCCGTAAAAGAGGTCTTCGTTTCTCTTTATGATGAAGGTTTAATCTATAGAGGGGAAAGGCTAGTAAATTGGGACGTTGTGTTACAAACTGCTTTATCTGACCTTGAGGTATCTGCTGAAGAAGAGTCAGGGTCCTTATGGTACTTTGATTACCCAATTGAGAATGGAAATGCCATAACAGTAGCAACAACAAGGCCTGAAACTATGTTAGGCGATACAGCTGTAGCAGTGAACCCAAACGATGAGAGATTTAAAGGATTAATAGGTAAATTTGTAAAATTACCAATCACTAACAGAAAAATCCCAATAATAAAGGATTCTTATGTAGATGAAGAGTTTGGAACAGGATGTGTCAAAATAACACCAGCTCATGACTTTAATGATTTTGAAATAGGAAAAAGGCATGATTTAGAATTCATTAATATTTTAAATCTTGATGGAACATTGAATCAATCAGTTCCAGAAAATTTTAGGGGCTTAACAACAGCTAAAGCCAGAGAAAAAGTATTAAAAGAAATGGATTCACTGGGTCTATTGAATAAAGTTGAGCCACATAAAATTCAAATTCCAAAGAGTCAAAGAAGTGATTCCATATTAGAACCTCTAATGACAAAACAATGGTTTGTAGATGTCGAAATGATATCTAAAGAAGCAATAAGAGTTGTTAAAGAAAATGAAACTGAGTTTATTCCTAAAAATTGGGAAAATACTTATTTTTCATGGATGGATAACATTCAAGATTGGTGTATAAGCAGACAGCTGTGGTGGGGACATAGAATACCGGCTTGGTTCGACGAAGAAGAGAATGTGTATGTAGGAAAATCGGAAGATGAAGTAAGAAAGAAATACGATCTAAAAGACATAGAACTTCAGCAGGATTCAGATGTCTTAGATACATGGTTTTCCTCTGCATTATGGACCTTCTCAACTTTAGGTTGGCCTAAAAAGAAGAACTTATTATCTAGATACCATCCCACTAGTGTTTTGGTTACTGGTTTCGACATAATTTTCTTCTGGGTGGCAAGAATGATTATGATGACTACTCATTTTATTTCCGAAGTTCCTTTTAAAAAGATATTAATACATGGATTAATTAAAGATTCTGAGGGAGTTAAGATGTCTAAATCAAAGGGCAACACGCTTGACCCTCTCGACATCATAGATGGCATAAATCTTACTGATCTTTCAAAAAAAAGAACGGAAGGTCTTATGCAACCTCAAATGAAAGACAAAATTGAAAAACAGACTAAAAAGGACTTCCCCGATGGAATTCATGCCTACGGCACCGATGCCTTAAGACTTACTTTTTGCTCTTTGGCAACTGGCGGAAGAGATATTAATTTTGATATGAAAAGAGTTGAAGGCTACCGGAATTTCTGCAATAAACTCTGGAATGCTTCAAGGTTTATTGAGATGCAAATTGAAAACTCTGGAGTGTCAGAGAAGCCACATGATGACTTGATCGAAAAATGGATAAACTATAAATTTAACCTAACTGTAAAGAAAGTGAATGATGCATTTGAAAGTTTTAGATTTGATTTAGCTACCAAAGCAATCTATGAATTTATCTGGTATGAGTTTTGTGACTGGTACGTCGAATTATCTAAAATACAACTATCTAAGGAGAATATAGATAAGTCTCAAATAGTGAAATCAATGGTTAATCTTTTAGAAAAAACCTTGAGACTTGCTCACCCTATAATGCCATTTATAACCGAAGAAATATGGCTACATTTCAAACCTTTCCATCAATATCCTGATGAAAGCATAATGATTTCAGAAACACCTAGATACAAAGAAGAACTGTCCGATGAGGAGTATCAGTCTGTCGAATGGCTTAAAGAAATAGTCTCTGGCATAAGAAATATAAGAGGTGAAATGCTAATTAAACCTTCAATGAAAATAAAAGGGTTTTATCAGGGTGGTGATAAATCTGATAAAAAAAGATCTAATGAGTTAACCAATTTAATTAAGGAAAGTGCTGGTTTAGAAAGTCTTGATTGGATAAATTCTAATAATGAACTCCCTCCATCAGCTACCGTGGTTGTTCAGGATTTAAAAATTTTGATTCCTCTGGAAGGACTAATTGACCCCATAGAAGAAAGCAAAAGACTAACAAAGAAAATTGAGAAAATATCACAAGAACACAAGATGCTTTCTTTGAAACTTAATAACAAAAAATTTATTGATAAGGCTCCTAAAGATTTAGTAAAAGATCAACAAGATAGATTTGATTTGATCTCAAAAGAACTAAATAACCTAGAAGGGCAGTTAAAAGAAATAAGCCGACTAAGCTAGATCATAACTTTTAAAATTAGTTATAATAAATTCAGTAGTAAATTATGTTTTTTAGATCTTTCATAACCAGCGGATTAATAGCCTCCATTTATACAATTTTGGCGGTCTATGCGGCAGGTATAACTGCAGGAAGTACAGAAATGTACGGACTTTTAGCTATCTTTTGGTCTTTGGGGTTCTTATCTATTATTGGTTATGTTTATGGAAGAAAAATTAAAAGAAATTTTAGAGGTGAAACTGGAACCATAAAATGGTTCGATCCAAGTAAAGGCTACGGATTTCTAATAAGAGATAAAGGAGGTGACCTTTTTGTGCACCTTAGATCAGTTCAAAGTCAAGATAGAAGAAAGCTCAAAGAGAATACGAGGGTTAGGTTTTCAGTAGAAAATACAGAAAAAGGACCTCAAGCAGAAAATATTAAAATCATCTAAAACAAGCGCTCCACGAACCAGTAAACACCTAATCCAGCTAAGCCGGAAGCAGTATATATTCTTAGGATAGTAACTCTAAAGTCTATTAACCTCTTTAGTAAATATATTAAACTTAATATCGAGAATATAATTAGTATTTGACCAATCTCAACTCCCAAATTAAAACCGATTAAAGCCGGTATAAGTCTATCTTGCATTAAGCCAATAGAAGATAAATTTCCAGCAAAGCCAAAACCATGAACTAAACCGAACAGCGTAGTAACAACTAATATCATACTCTGATTATTGTATCTTTCAGAAAGACCAAAGTAGCAGTAAGTAAATAAACCCAAACCTAAAAGACCCAATATATATTTCTGACTACCGAAAAGAAAAAATAGAGCTATAAATAGAATCCATGAATAAAGAAGATATCTATTATAAAGAGCGTATTGTTTAGTAATTGAAGCGACGCACTCTATGGCAACAATAACTATAGAGTATCCTATAAGCGATTCGACAAATGCTGAGGCGGGGGTAATGTAATTTAGAGCCCCCAGAGCTAATGTAATGCTATGACCAAGAGTGAAACCAGTAATTACTATTATTAAGTTCTTTCTCTTGAGATTTATTAACAACAATCCCAATAAAAAAGCTATGTGATCAAGGCCCGATAGAATATGACTTACACCCATTTCGAGGTAATCATAAAACGATGAATACACTGAAGATTCTTCCTTATTCAATGCAGAAGATTCATTCCAATTTTTTGAAGCAACTGTGAATATTTTCTCAGGATAGGGCTGCTCATTTATACTGATGGTCGCAATATGGACATGCGTAGGATCTTCTTCAAAAAAAAGGTTATAGTCTATTTCTACTGGTTCTTTCTCACATATCTGCATCCACTTAAGAGAGACGTATCCTGTGGTTAAGGACGACCTGAAATAAATATCTTGATCTAATTCACAAGAACCTTTTACCTTATAATTATTTAAAACCTCTTTCTGAAGCTTGCTTTCCCAAGATGGTTCAAAACTAGACTTAATTCTAGAAAGTACAGAAATCTGGACATTAAAGTCAATCTCTATAATTAGATTTTCTTCATTCTTTATATCAATTCGCGAATAGGATTCACTTCTTTGATGAGAAATAATCAAAGTTGAGAAGACTAAGATTATAAAAGCTAGATAAGCCTTAAAATGCATCTTATTCTTTAGGGTTTCTGGTTACGTCATACCATTTCTTTAGATTGTCTAAATATTTTCTTAAGGACTGATCATCTCTCCTCTTTGAGAATTCAGACAAAACAGCATTTCTGATTGCTGAGTATTCAGGTCTAGATGCATCTTCTCGATCTACTAAGTAGATAATTTTATAACCACCTGAAACTTCCTTAGGTATAGAAAACTGTCCCGGCATTAGAAGTTGAGCTTCTCTCATCAGGGATGGGCCAATATATTCCCTTACCTTACTTAAATTCATAAGAGTATCTGGAATCCTTAGGGCCGACTTACTTCCACTTAAAGCAACTTCTTCAAATGTGTCACCTTCCATAAGTCTAGAAAAAGCAACATTTGCTTCTTCTAAAACCACATCACCAAAGTCATCTTGAGAAAAATAGATTTGTCTAACTCTAAGTCTATTAGCTTTAGTAAAAAAACCTATATTTTCTTCGAAGAATTTAGTTAACTCGTCCTCTTCAGGTTCTTTACGTGATCCCTCTATGACTATATTTTTGATCATTTGTTGAACAATTGTTCCTCTAGCCATAGGGTTATTTTCAAGCATTCCCAAATCTATAGCTCTTTTGATCAATAATTCTTCTTCTATCATTCGTTCAAGAACGTAAGCCTTATCTTCTAAAGTCAGCGGCGATCTCTTGTCATTAGCCAAACCTTCTAATTGCATTTGATATCTTTCATATGGAATAAATCTATCCTCGATCTTAGCTGCGTAATTTTGATCATCAATATTATTCTTTTTAACAATGGTCATCGCGGCTAACACTATTCCTATTATCAAGCCCAAACCGAGAATTAATTGATGTTTAACTAAATCATTCATCTAATAACATCTCCACATGGGGTATTCCATCTTCATCATATGGAGGTCCTTGGACTCTAAAACCATGGTTTTCATAATAAGCAATAAGATACTCTTGAGCAGAAATTCTACAAGAGCTAGATTTATAAACCTGTTTACTTTTTTCTATTCCTTTACTTAAGAGCTTATCGCCTAATTTTTTTCCACGATGATCCTCTCTTATTGCAACTCTGCCGATTGAAGGTTCTTTGTATTTTTTTCCAGGAGGGGTAAGTCTTAAATACCCCATTAAGCCTAGCTTATTTTGAACCAATAAATGTAAACTAAATTGATCTAAGTTATCTGCATCAACATACCAAGATTTCTGTTCAACAATAAAAATTTCTTGTCTAAACTTTAAAACCTCATAAAGCTCATCTTTATTGAGCTCATCAAAAGATTTCCAGTCCCAAGATAAAGCGTCGGTATTCAAATTTAAGGGCAGAGATTAGGGTTGCTTCTATGTATTGCTTCTATAGCTTTGATATTTTCTTCATCTAAATTGACTTCAATGCTTCCTACAGCTAACTTCAATTGTTCCATGGTAGTGGCTCCAATAATATTAGACGTAACAAAATCTCTCGAATTCACAAAAGAATTAGCCATTACAGATGGGTCCATTCCTATAGACTGTGCATAAGCTACATAAGACTTGATAGCTTCATTAGCTCCTGGAACTTCATATCTATCACCTCTTTCAAAAAGTGTAGTTCTTGCACCTGCCGGCCTGGCTCCGTCAATATATTTTCCAGTTAAATACCCTTGCGCTAAAGGCGAATAAGCCAATAAACCAACTTGAGATCTATGGAAGTACTCCGACATTCCTTGTTCATAAGTTCTATTTAGAAAATTGTATGCATTTTGGACAGAAACAACTCTAGGGAGATTATTCATCTCAGAATACTTTAAAAATTCCGATAATCCCCAAGGGGTTTCATTAGATAAACCAACATATCTTATCTTTCCTCTAGTAACAAGATCTGATAAAACTTGCAAAGTTTCGTTTATTGAAATACTTTCAGATTCAATATGCTTATAACCAATACCTCCAGAGCCAAACATAGACATTGGTCTATCGGGCCAATGCAATTGGTAGAGATCGATATAATCTGTTTGTAATCTATCTAAGCTAGCATCCACAGCAGTCTCAATATTTTCTCTATCCAATTTTGTTCCTTCTCCTCTAAACCAACTCATGGGACTGCGACCGGCAACTTTAGTTGCTAATATTATTTTTTCTCTATTACCAGTTTTCTTAAACCAAGTACCAATGCATTCTTCTGTCTTACCTTGGGTTTCAGCTTTTGGAGGAATTGGATAAAGCTCTGCCACATCAAAAAAGTTAACTCCTTTGTCTAGAGCATAGTCCATCTGCTCATGGCCTTCTTCCATGGTGTTCTGCTCACCCCACGTCATTGTCCCCAAACAAATAACGCTTACGTCAATATCTGTATTTCCCAATTTTCTGTATTCCACTTTTTCTCCTTAAATGAATTTCTTTAAAACTTTAATTAAACATATAATACGCGAATTATAAAAAAGTTAATTAAGAAATGAATACAAGCATCTATGACTTCACGTGCAAAGACTCTTCTGGAAATGAAATCAGTCTATCTGATTACAGAGGTAAAACTTTATTGATTGTTAATACTGCTAGTAAATGTGGGTTTACTCCTCAATACGATGGACTTCAATCTCTTCAAGATCAGTATGCTTCAGAAAAATTTTCAGTTCTTGCTTTTCCGTGCAATCAATTTGGAGGACAAGAACCGGGTACTGATAATGAGATACAAGAATTTTGCTCTCTGAATTTTAAAACTACTTTTCCAGTTTTCAGCAAGATTGATGTAAATGGTGAAAATGCACATCCACTTTATAAGTTCCTTTGTTCTGAAAAAAAGGGAGTATTGGGTTCTGAAAACATTAAATGGAACTTCACAAAATTTCTCATTAATAGTGATGGAGATCCAGTTGCTAGATATGCAAGCACAACAACACCAGAAAAAATTTCTAAAGATATAGAAAAGTTAATTAACGACTAGATAGAAAAGACTGACTTAAAATACCTTTTTTTAATGTTTTAGACATTAAAATAGCATCTTCTCTACCTTCTTTTAATCGGTAATAATTCTTCCTTAATCCAATTTCTTTAAAGCCTTTTGTCTTGTATAAATCAATCGCAATTTCATTAGATATTCGAACTTCAAGGAATATCTTCTTACTTCCCATTACCTCAGCAGCTATGACTATCTTTTCAAGTAACTCCTTGCCTAAACCCTGCCCTCTTTTTGAAGAAGTTAAACCTATATTCAATAAATGAGATTCTTCAATTGATACTGAAAGTATTGCGAACCCTATTACCTTCTTGCCCTCCTTAAGAGTCAAAGAATAATAGCCTTTCTCCAAACAATCTTTAAAATTTTTTACTGTCCAAGGAACAGGGTTTGACTCTTCTTCTATAGCTACGACTGTATCTATGTCTTTCTCTTCTAAATAATCGTAATTAATTTCAACAATATCATTCATTAAATTAAATCTTTTTTGAATTGAGTGTAAAATGCCTTCTTTTCTTTTGTTGAACTACAGATTTTCTCTAGAGAAGAATAAGTCTGAAGCTTGATATCACATTCTTTCAATGCCTCTATTTCTGGAGAGTCAAAAAGTAACGCCTTTTTTATGCAATCTTTAACTTTTTCTCCGATGTCAATTTTTTTAACAGTGTCTTCATTCATGATAGAAGCAATTGAATTAATAAACCTTTCTTTCTTCAACAAGCTAAAGCTTGAACTGCTCATAGAACAAAATGCTAAAGTGGATTCACCAATTAAAAAAGCACAAGAGCCCTCTCCTATTTCTTGCTTCTTAGTCCAGAAGGTAAAACCTAGTTTTTGTAATTTATTATATTTTGTTAGTTCCATTTAGTTTTATTCTACCCTTAGAATGATAACTCACAACTTGACCGTTGTAAGTAGCGTATATAAGCTAGTCGGCAATGATTTTAGTCGTGATAAAAAATTCGAATAATCGACTTACCAGCCCAGTCTCTATAAACAAGAGATTACTGGGTTTATATCTATAAGTTTATCCAATAAACTTTCTCAAAATTCTAATTTCAAAAATTAAATAAGGATTAAATACAATTGACTAAAATAATTAATAAATCAGCTTCTAAATACAAACCCTTTGAACCTATTAATATAGAGAATAGAGCTTGGCCTAACAAAAGTATAAAAGAAGCTCCTATGTGGTGCAGTGTTGATTTAAGAGATGGTAATCAAGCTTTAATTGAGCCTATGGGAGAGGAAAGAAAGTTAAGAATGTTTAATATGCTGCTTGAAATAGGCTTCAAAGAGATTGAAGTTGGTTTCCCTTCTGCTTCCCAGACAGATTTTGATTTTGTAAGAAAAATTATTAATGAGAATTTAATACCTGAAGATGTTTCTATTCAAGCGCTTACTCAAGCAAGACCTGAACTAATCAAAAGAACTTTTGAAGCTTTAGAAGGCGCTTCAAGAGCAATAGTCCATGTTTACAACTCCACTTCTACTTTACAAAGAAGAGTAGTATTCAAAAGTGATGAAAAAGGTATTAAGAAAATTGCTACTGACGGAGCTAAAGAGGTTAAAGAATATTCTGAAAAATATCATAAAACAGACTGGGTGTTTGAATATAGTCCAGAAAGTTTTACAGGTACTGAACTTCCCTATGCTGTTGAAGTGTGTAACGCTGTTAATGAAATATGGGAACCTTCTAAAGAGAAAAAATCAATAATTAACCTCCCTGCCACTGTTGAGATGGCTTCACCCAATATTTATGCCGACCAGATAGAGTGGGTCAGTAATAATATTGATAATAGAGAAAATATTATAATAAGTCTCCATCCTCATAATGATAGAGGAACTGCGGTCGCAGCAACTGAACTGGGAGTAATGGCTGGGGCTGATAGAATAGAAGGAACTCTGTTTGGTAATGGTGAACGCACAGGAAATGTTGATCTAGTTACCTTAGCATTAAATATGCTAACTCAAGGAGTTGATCCTGAACTGGATTTTTCAAATATTAATCCAATAATGAGAGAAGCAGAATATTGTAATCAACTGCCCGTTCACCCTAGACATCCTTATGCTGGAGATCTAGTATTTACAGCCTTTTCAGGGTCACATCAGGATGCTATAAAAAAAGGATTAGCTGAATTAAGAAATTCAAATCAAGAGACTTGGGAGGTCCCTTATCTACCTATTGATCCTAAAGACGTAGGAAGATCTTATGAAGCAGTTATTAGAATAAATAGTCAATCAGGAAAAGGAGGTGTGGCTTACCTTTTAGAAAAAGACCATGGACTCAGCATGCCTAGAAGGCTACAGATAGAATTTAGCCAAGTAATTCAGAAGATAACTGATGAAACGGGAAAAGAGATTTCTGCTTCAGATATTTGGGAAACCTTTCAAGAAACATATTTCAATGAAAATGGAAGATTTAAATTCTTAGAACACCATATCAATTCAAGAGCGAATAAAGAAGGTCTCCAAGAAGATGAAATAGAAATAAAAATTAATGATCGAAATATATCTAAAACCATAAAAGGACTAGGTAATGGACCGATAGATGCAATGATAGATGCATTAAGTGCTGGTTTAAATCTTGAAATCAAAATAGCCGATTATCATCAACACGCAATCAGTTCAGGATCTGATGCAAAAGCGGTTGCTTATTCTGAGATTTCTTACCAAGATCAATCTGTTTGGGGGGTTGGAATTCATCAGAATACAGTAATTGCTGGTCTAGAGGCTGTAATAAATGGTTTAAATCGTTTGTCTATGTAAGTTAAATCGTTAATATGTCTTAATCATAAGACTTGGGGAGTAATGGATAAAACACAACAAGTTCAGAGAAATACTATATTAGCTTATGGAGGATTAGCTACTCCGCTTGCTATGATTGGTTACCCTATAGCAATCTGGTTAATTCCTTTTTACTCTGAAGTTGTTGGCATTCCACTTTATATAATTGCTAATTTACTTTTAATTGCTAGGTTTACTGACGTAATAACTGATCCAATTCTTGGTCAACTAGGTGATTCTACAAGAACGCGAATCGGAAGAAGGAAGCCTTGGATTATTCTAGGTGTTCCTTTGATGATGCTAGCAATATACAAATTATTTATCCCGGGAACTGAAGTTTCTATTGCTTACTTTGTCGTTTGGATGATGCTTATGTATTTGGGCTCTACGATCATCAATATTCCTTATGGCGCTTGGGGGGCTGAGATTTCACCTGACTACCACCAAAGATCAAGAGTTGTTGGTGGTCGAGAAGGATGGACTTTAATTGGTTTATTGATTTCAGCTCTAATACCTTTAGCTATAGAAGTATCAGGACAAGGAATTAGCTTTTCTGATTCTATTAAGAGAATGCTCGCAGCAATTTTTGTTTTTCAAGACTTTTCAACTTCAGGAAAAATGTCTGACATCCTGGCCAGCATGGGATTAGGCATTGTGATTTTGTTACCGATTTTTGCTGCATGGGCTCTTTGGAAAGTTCCTGACCCTATGCCTAAGGTAGAAAAGAAGATTCCTTTAATTGAAGGTCTTAAATATGCTGCGGAGAATCCACTTTTGATAAGGATTTTGTTAATTATATTCTTGGTTATAGCTGGAGAATCTTTTAGAAATACTTTATCCCTGTGGTTTGTTAGAGATGTAGTGGGCATTGAAACTGTTGGAGCTTCTTATGCGAGATATTTTATTGCGGGACTGATAGGGATTCCTTTTTGGTTATGGCTGGGAAAAACTCTAGGGAAGCACAAGGCCTTTTGTATTACATTAGTAGGGACAGGTACTGTAAGTTTTTTATGTTTCTTTTTAGAAAGGGGCGACTTCAATGAATTTCATATTTTGTTCCTATTAAAAGGATTTTGTTTTGGCGGTCTGCAATTCCTCCCAGCCTCTATGCTTGCAGATGTAGTGGATTTAGATTCCCTTAAAACAGGAGGAAGGCGCGCAGGTACCTTCTTTGCTTTAAATGGAATGATAGCTAAAGTTTCAGCAATGATTGCTGTTTGGGCAGCAGCTATATTAGTTGCCTTTGCAGGGTGGGAAGGTAAGCTTGGAAGTGAGAATTCTGAATCAGCAATGCTTGCGTTAAGAGTCTATTATTGTCTTGGATGTGCTGCGTTTTTCCTTCCAGCACTCTTTTTAACTTGGTTCTATCCTTTAACCAAAGAGAAGCATAAAGAACTCAGGGATGAGCTAGAAAGTCAGTCTAATTAGTAAATTTCTAATTTATTAAATTATCGGTCCAGTCTATAGAAATGCCTTTGCTGTCTTGTTTGGCATGGAATTCATCGCAAACCCATAGATCACCTACAGCTGCCAGCTTACCACCTATATATATTAGAGGCATTCTATCTCTTTGCCACAGAGGTATTTCATATTCTTGAAATAGTTTTTTTAACTTCTGACTTTTGTTTCTTCCAAAGGGTCTGCATCTTTCTCCGCCTGACCTACCTTTTACATGTATCTTTTGATCTAGATAAAGAACATCTATTCCTTTTCCATTCACTTTCTCTGTTGTTAATGATCCTGATGGTATTTCGAGCCTAGAGCTCAAATCCCAATTTGAAATATAAGATGAATCCAATGCATCAAACTCTCCTTCTGATAGGATACATATTTCTCCATCCAATACTCTGAGTTTATATAGCTTCCTATTTTTACTGTCTGTCAAAGGAAAGGCTATATTATCTA
>NZVP01000001.1 GCA_002697405.1 Flammeovirgaceae bacterium | reverse complement strand
TTGGAATCATCATCCCACCAACTGGTAACTTCTCCTTTCCATATGTTCCCATTATTTAATTTAGAAATCATTTTACCGCTCTCTGACCATTTTGTAGTGATCTCATTTGTAATTTTATCATTTCTATCGTAAATAAACTCCTTTGTCGATTCAATCTGACCCAAATCATAATAGGTATATTTTTTTTCTTCCCTTAGCTTACCATTTGAATATTTTTGTCTAAGGTACTTCCTCCCATCCTCATCCCACTTTGTCAGAGATCCATCAAGTTGATTATTCATATAATTTTCAACTAATTTTTTTTTGCCATTTTCATACCAGTAGGTTACCGGACCTTTAATTTCTCCCTTTTTATATCTTACTTCAGATTCTTTTTCCCCATTGTCATACCACTCTATTTTTTTGCCGTTATTGGGTTTACCATTTACATAAGAGATAACAGAACTATCTGCACCATTAGGAGAATAATAAACCCAGTCCCCATCTTTATTGCTTTCATTATAAGCCCCAGTAAAATTTTTATTGCCATTTTTATACCACTGATTCCATATACCAATTAACATATCTTCACTATATTTACCTTGTAGAAATACTTGGCCATTTGCATACCACTGTCTCCAAAGACCATCAAATTTTCCGTTGATATAATGACCCTCAATCTTTTTCTGACCATTTTCATACCACAGCTGATGTATTCCATTTGCCAGACCAATTGTGTAATACTCTTGCTCTTTTTTTGCTCCACTCTCATACCAACTAAACATTAACCCGTCTTTTTTACCATTACTAAAATTCTGTTCTCGGTATTCCTGTCCGTTTTCGTACCATTCAATAACTTTTCCGTCCTCTGCACCATTAGCAAAACGTCCTGCAGACTTTTTTCTTCCACTTTCGTACCAAGTTTTAAAGGAACCACTTCTATTTCCGCTTTTATAGCTAATCTCGCTGATCTTATTTCCATCTAAAGTCCAATTTATCTGTTTACCATTTTTCAATCCATTTCGGTATATGGTTTGCATTTTTTTATTACCATTATCATAAAACTCCAACCAGACACCTGTTTTTAAATTATTTCTGAATATTCCTTTAGAATTGAGTTGTCCTCCACTGTACCAGTATTTCCACAAACCACTTTTTACACCATCACGGTATAAACCCTCCTTTTTGAGTTGATCATTTGCCCAATAAGTGGACACTTTTCCTGTATATGGTATCTCTTCATTTGACTTATATACAACACCCTCAAGATCAACTATTGAAGGAATTACTTTTTCTAATTGAGAATAGGAAAGGTTTATAAAAAGGATAGTTAAAAAAAGTTTATAATTGGTCATTAGAAAAGAATTTACGAAAATTTATATTAAAATAAGAAAAAGTGTAATTCATTTTTGAGATTTTTCATTTTTTAATTTTTCTGTTAACATATTTAATGCAGATAACTTTTCCCATTTATCGCCTTCATTCATGCTTAACATCATTTTCTTGATAAATGCTTTATAGTCCTCATCCTTGCCTTCGCAGAGAGTATCAATGATTTGATTTAATTTAGATTTTTTTGAAGTCATTTTTAAAATTTATGTCTAACTAGTAATTAAAAACTAGAATTCTGAAAAGGAAATTAATGTCAATAATTTAATGAACTTATTAAGCTATTTATTCCCACTCAATAGTGCCAGGTGGTTTTGAGGTAATGTCATATACCACCCGATTAACTCCGCTCACATTATTCACAATTTTATTTGAAATTTTTGACAATAACTCTGATGGCATTCGGTACCAGTCTGCCGTCATGCCATCTAAGCTTGTTACCGCGCGAAGAGCTATAAGGTTTTCATAAGTCCTTCGGTCCCCCATTACACCAACAGTTTTTACTGGAATTAGAACCGCAAAAGCTTGCCAAATATTATCATACTCATTTTCTTCTTTTAATACATTTATAAAAATCTCATCTGCTTCTTGAAGTATAGACACACGCTCTTTTGTGATTTCACCAATAATTCTAACACCTAAGCCTGGCCCTGGGAAAGGGTGTCTTTTAACTAATTCATCTGAAATATTTAATTTATTTCCTACTTTTCTAACTTCGTCCTTAAACAAATCTTTTAATGGTTCAATTAAATCAAAATTCATTTCATCTGGTAACCCACCAACGTTATGATGGCTTTTAATTACATGTGCAGATTTCCCTTTACTTACACCGCTTTCAATAATATCTGGATATAATGTACCTTGACCAAGAAATTTAAATTTTCCAATCTTGGTCGCAATTCGATCGAATGATTGGATAAACTGATCTCCAATAATCTTTCGCTTTTGTTCTGGATCTTTTACTCCCCTTAGTCTTGAGAAAAATACCTCTGATTCATCGTAAAGGTGAATATTCATTCCAAGCCCTTGTTTTAAAGCACTTACACAATCTCTTGCCTCATCTTTTCTTAATAAACCATGGTCTATGATAACAGCGAAGCACTTACTCCCAACTGCTTCGTTAATTAAACTAGCAACTACAGTGGAATCAACTCCTCCACTAACACCGACTAAAATTCTATTATTACCGATCTTATTTTTAAGTGATTCAATCTGTTCTTTAACAAAATTGCCTGCTGTCCAATTTTTTTCACATCCAGAAATATGAAAAAGAAAATTATTTAATAAAATTTCACCCTCCTCAGTATGTGATACCTCAGGGTGGAATTGAGTTGCAAATCTCATGTGGTCATTACTAGCTATTGCGGCGACAATATTATTTGAGCTGTATGCAACTACCTCCCAATCATCTGGAACTATGGTTACATGATCCATATGACTCATCCATACTTTTGATGAGCTTGACATATTTTTTACGATACCATTTTTTGTTACTGTTTTTATGGTCGCAAATCCATATTCACCTTCTCCTGTAGAATCAACAGTTCCTCCATTATGGTGGACCAAAAGCTGTAGACCGTAACAAATTCCTAAAATTGGAATATTAATATTTAGTATTTCTTTATCAAAATTAGGAGCATCATCACTAAACACGCTTGCAGGACCTCCTGACAGTATAATTGCCTTCGGATTTTTTGATAAAATTGATTTTAAAGAAGTATTTGGGGGATATATTTCTGAATAAACATTTTTTTCCCTAACTCTCCTGGCAATTAATTGTGTGTACTGAGAGCCAAAATCTAAAATCAATACACCGCCAGTTTTTGATTTCTTCATTAAATAATTATTCGCTTTAATTCATCTAAAAAACTTGTGTTTGTCATCTTAAAATGAATTGGAGTTATACTTGCATAGCCATTGCTTACAGCGAATCCATCATATCTAAGCTCTTTATCATTATCAATGATTTCTCCAGTCATCCAATAATAGTTACGACCACTTGGATCAGCACGTTTCTCAAAATTATCGTTAAAATATTGATGCCCCTGGGATGTTACCTTATACCCTTTTAAATCACTTGGTTCACAATCTGGTATGTTTACATTTATTATTGTTCCGGATGGAATAATATTATTTTCTATAAAATTAATAACTTTACGCACCACAATCTTTGATGTTGAAAAACTCCTAGGCCTAAATGAATCAATACTTATAGCAATAGATGGAATATCTAGTGTCGCGCCCTCAATTGCTGCAGCAACGGTACCTGAATAAATGATATTATTTCCTAGATTACTTCCAATATTAATTCCAGATAGAATTAAATCTGGTTTGAAAGATAATAAAGATTTAATTCCAATTTTTACACAATCGACCGGGGTACCGGAAACACCAAAACCTTTAAACCCATTTTCGCGCTCTATCTCTCTTACATATAGTGGATTTGATATTGTGATACCATGGCCAACTGCACTTTTTTCATTGATAGGGGCTATTACATTTACATCACCGAATTTTTGAGCAACATCCCATAGTGCAAATATACCTGATGAATAAATTCCATCATCGTTCGTAATTAATATTTTCAATTTAGTATATCTATTATATTATAGATCTGATTTTTCATTTTGCTCCTAGAAACTATTTGATCAATAAAACCTTTTTCTTTTAAAAATTCAGATCGCTGAAAGCCTTTTGGAAGATCTTGCCCAATTGTTTGTTTGATTACTCTTGGACCTGCAAATCCAATCAAAGCACCAGGTTCTGCTAAAATAATGTCTCCTAGCATACCAAAGCTAGCGGTAACACCGCCAGTAGTGGGATCTGTTAATATTGATATATATAATCCTCCATCATTTGAAAATTTTGCTAACTGCGCACTCGTTTTAGCTAGCTGCATAAGAGAAATAGCACCTTCTTGCATTCTAGCTCCTCCAGATTTGCAAATTATAATCAGAGGTAATTCATTTTTTCTAGCATATACTAATGCTCTGGATACAGCTTCACCAACAACAGAGCCCATACTTCCACCAATAAAGTCAAAATTCATGATACCCATTATGATGGGCTGTTCATATATTTTTCCTGTAAATATTTCTATTGCGTCGGTAATACCTGATTTTTCATATACATCTTTTAATTGGTCTCCATAATCTTGCTTCGCAGAAAATTCCAGGAAATTTCTAGATTTCAAATCAGAAAAAAGCTGCTTAGTACTACCTTCATCAAATAATAAATCAATGTAATTGTGAAAATTCATGCGGAAATGATAATTGCAATGATGACAAACTGACAAATTTTTGTCAAGTTCTGGTTTAAAAAGAATTTCACTACAAGATGGACATTTTTCCCATAATCCATCTGGAATAGCTTTTTTATTCTTCTCTTTAATTTTTTTATCTTTACGCTTAAACCAATCCATATTAAAAAGAATTTTTTGTAAATCTCATTAATAAAGCATCTGCACCATTATTATAATATCTCTTTCTTAAGCCAACTCTCTCAAAATTAAGAGATGTGTAGATCTTTTGTGCTACAAAGTTATTTATATTCACTTCTAGAAATACAACAGTGTTATTTGGCAATATGTTTAAATACTGACTTACCATTTTTTTCCCAAACCCTTTATTTTGGTATTTTTTGTCCACAGCAACATTAAGAATACTTATTTCATTAAGACACCTTTGTTCAATCAAAAATCCAATTATCTTTTTTTTAAATTCAAAAATCCATACTGAGTCAGTCATGCTATTATTAAATAAATAAATTAACAAACTCTCATTCCAGTAAGGTTTTTCGTGGGATATTTTTTCAATTTTTACAATTGAATTTATATCGTCAATTCCGGCTTTTCTTAAACTCATTTATTTTTTTTTATTATAAACGGCGAAACATAGTTTGGAACTAGATCATACGGTTGATCAATAACCAATTCATTATAATTAATGTTTGCAAGTATGCCAATGGAGGAAGAAGATAAACTTGTACTTATAAAACCACTACTTTCATCAAGCTTTTCACAATTTAGTTGGAAAATATTTTCTGTTTGGTCTATTTCATTTAAAAACTTATCCCATTCAGCAACTTTTATGTCACCATCAGAATACGGAACCACATTACTCCATCTAATTTTTTGATAAAACACGCGCTTTGCATGTGAATGAATGATACCAAGAGTAGGTAAAAACTTTCTTGCATTATACGCTAGAGCCATCATCGTTGAAATTGGTATGATTGGCAAATTCTTTGAAAATGCTAAACCCTTTGTAAAACTCAATCCAATCCTTAAGCCTGTGAATGAACCAGGGCCGATGCTAACTGCCAAAGCATCAATATTACTTAATGAAAAATTAGTTTTAATTTTAAGATCTTGATACAATTTCGGTAAAACTTCTGCGTGCTGTTTTGATTTTTTCTTATCAATAGAGTCTATAAGAGCACCATTTTTTATTAAAGATATTCCACAAATATTTGATGATGTCTCAATTGCAAGTATAGTATTATTCATTGGACTTGTCCATACCTCTGATTACTATTAACCTCTTATTAGGTTCTGTCTTAACCCTTGAAAAAACAATTTCAATTACATTTTCCGGCAATAATTCTTGAATGATATTTGCCCATTCAATTAATGTAATTCCATTATCAGGTAGTAATAAATTTTCACCACCTAAATTTAAGAATTCTTCAGCATTGTTGAGTCTATAGCAATCAACATGATATAATTTTAAAAACTTACCAACATATTCACTAACTAGTTTAAATGTCGGGGATCCCACATGCTGCTCGATGCCCAAGCCTTTTGCAATACCTTGAGAAAAAGTTGTTTTTCCAGATCCTAAATCACCATTGAGCGCAATTACTTGTCCTTTTTGAAATTTTTTTGATAAGCTATTAGCAAAGTTTTTTGTTTCCTGGACAGAGTTACAAATCACTTCCACGATTAAAAACCTTTCATTTTTAAAACTGGAACTAGAATCTCTTCCATAGATATCCCACCATGCTGAAAGGAATTTTGCAACTTACTTTTATATTTATTGGCATCATTTGGATATACAAAATAAGCATCATTTTTAGCAATTAAATAATTGAACTGCGGACCTAAAATAGGTAATCTAAATTTTTCTGGGTTCTTAATTACCAGAGCATTTTTATTTTTAGTATTTAAATTTCTACCATATTTATAACGAATCCCTGATGATGCATCCCTGTCTGCAGAAACCATAATATCTTTATTGACTCTTATACTTCCGTGATCGCTCGTAACTATTACTTGAAAATCACTCTTGCTTAAGGCTTTAAACACATCATTGAACCAAGAATTTTCAAACCACGATTTTACTGCTAGTCTATACCCAGCTTCGTTTGGTACAATTTCTTTTAGCACATCCATTTTTGAACTATCATGTGCCAACATATCCACAAAATTAACTACAAGAGCAATAATATCTTTGTTTAGATAGTCATGTATCTTTTTTCTAAATCTATTTCCTTCTTCAATAGCCCAAATTTTATGATAATGAACTTGTTTTTTAGAAAATTTATATCGCTTTAGTTGATCCAATAAAAAAATATTTTCATATTTATTCAAAGTACTTTCACTATCAAGAAATAGTTTTTTTTGATTTGGATATTTTTTAATTAATTCGTCAGGGTATAACCCTGAAAAAATTGCATTTCTTGAATATGGTGTCGCAGATGGTATTAAAGACATGTGGTATGTTAGTTCTATACTAAACAAAGACTCTAGGTATGGAATCACTGATAAAAACTGATCACATCTCATACAATCGACAATAATTATACAAACTTTTTGATTTTCTTTAATTTTGGGTAATGCATGATTTCGAAAAACACTGGGTGATAGTATTGATTCATTATCTTTTTTTGTTAAATCTTCGTAATTCATTGCAATGAAATTTGAGAATGCCTTATTGCAACTTTGTATTTGCTCAAATAAAATATTATGCAGCCCTGAATCCTCATGCTTATCAAACTTTAATTCCCACTCAACTAATCTTAGATATAAACGCCACCAATCATCACATGAATCGATATCATTTAGTTCATAATTAATTTTTTGAAAATCTTTTAAATAATCAGCAGATGTTCGATCTTCAATAATTTTGGTTTTTTCAAGTATTTGCTTGCAAGCAATTAAAATCTGGTTTGGAGTGACAGGTTTAATTAAGAATTGATTTACTTGATGCGATATTGCCTCATCCATTAACCATTCATCCTCCGATTTAGTGATCATAACAATTGGTATTGTCATCCTATGCTTTTTTAATCTTTTTAAAGTATCTATACCATCAATACCCGGCATAGTTTGATCAAGAAAAATTAAATCATATTTATTATTTTTATTTAGAATTGCTGCATCATGTCCGTTAGTTGCAGTACTCACTGTATAACCTTTTGTTTCTAAAAATAATATGTGCGGTTTAAGATGATGTATCTCGTCATCTACCCATAAAATATGGCCATTTGATTTCATTTTATTTACTATCAATTTTTCTGTCTTAATTTACTATTTTGTATTCATTCTCCATACACCATCCCAATCAGATTTGGGTGGATTTACAATAAAATGATTACATCTTTCTATGAATACTTTAGATGGGTTTGTGTTTCTACCCTCAAAATTATCCTCGAGTGAGTTTGAAATTTCAAAATATTTCAAAGCAATTTCCCAATCTTGATTAAAATACGAATCCAATCCAGACTCAAATGCTTCGATTAAATCCAAGGATTCTTTTTTTATTTGATCTTTAGTATCTATAAGCTCATAAGTTCTTACAGGAATGTTTTTACCTTTTACACTTAAAAAGTCTAAAAAGCGAAATACATATTCATCATTGGAGGCTTTATAAATATTTTCGCCAACAAATATATAAACACCATACTGCTTTGCAGCTGGTTCTAAACGAGCTGCTAGATTAACAGTATCCCCCATCATTGTATAGTTCATACGCATTTCTGAACCCATATTCCCAGTAACCATTTGACCAGAATTCAAACCTATTCTATGCTGCATACTATATACTATCTCAGGCCAATCGTTTTCATTTTTCCATTTGCTTCGAAGTTCCGCTAACTTATTCCGCATTACAAGAGCAGTAGAGCATGCTTTTTTTTCTTGATCTTGCACGGGAGCTGGGGCGCCATAAAAAGCTACAATCGCATCGCCAATATACTTATCCAATGTACCCTGATGATTAAGGAGTATATCTGTCATTTCTGTTAGGTATTCATTCATCAACTTAACCATTTTCTCTGGCTCTAATTTTTCAGAGAAAGTACTAAAGTTTTGTATATCCGAGAAAAAGGCTGTATGATAATCTTGGACACCTCCTAGCTTTGGCGCCTGCTTTTGTTCGTACATTTTATCTATTAAGTCGGGAGATATATAGGTACCAAAGGTTTCTTTAAGAAACTTCTTATCTTTTTGTTCGTGCAAAAATTGAAAAATCACATTGCTACCATAAGTTAAAAATATGCCAGCAAGTGGAGCTATAATTGGCATTACATAGGTTTGACCAGGACTTGGGAGGCTGACTAAAAGACTATCGTAAAAATAATCATGAACCCAATTGGGGATTATGCTTGATATAGCTGTTTTCAACATCCACCAAATATCATTAGCAAACAACCCCAATGCGAGACCAACATAAATCATAATTTCAAATATGATAACAGTACCAGCCAATACAGGATGAATATCTAGCTTTCTAAAAATTACATAAGCGATAATACATAGTAGAGAAATAACTAAGAAATGCACAAACGGGTAAAACCTGCCATCGCTTAAAAGTCTTGTGACCCTTCCTCCAAAAACATATAGATAATTTTCATGTAATATTGTTTGGATTGCATTTGCATGTGTCTCCATTCCAGGCGTATCCTGTGTTTGACCTAAATAGTTATAAAATGGCGTAGACTTTACATCATGCAATACCTCTACCGATGCTCCAATGATAACAATTTTATCTTTAAATGGTGATTTAGATAGCTCTAGTCTAGTTTCTTCATCATCAATAGCTTTAATCCATTCGGGCATTTCATCAGGTAAATACTGACTCATCCAGTCAACATCATTATCACCCGATAATCCAAAATTCTTCGTATCTAAAACTTGGTAGAGCGAAAACCTTTGGAAAGTTTTCCAAGGAGGATAATCTGTATTAGCAAGTTTATATCCAGAGGGTGGACCATAGTAATTCACAAGAAAATTATTTGTTTTCCCATGAGCAGGAATATTTACAGGGCCTAACTTCCATGATAATTTTTCTCTTTTCCAAATGAGTTTTGTTGTATCTGGAATACCATAGTATTCTTTGACACAGCTCAAGCCAAGAGTGAAGTATGGATTGACCCTTTTGATATCATCATCAAAAAAACCAGCAATGCTATATTCTCTTGAAAAATTATCAATATCCTTAATATCGTTAATAAGCCCTGTACTAGGTTTTGCATCCATTATTAGTTGCACTGGTTTTGCAATGTACTGTGGCGGGGTTGTAAGAGGTTCTCGAACCATTTTGGTATTCATCACAATACGCGTACCTTTTAACTGCGCATCACGAATCGCATCTGAAAGAATGACATCCCCGTGCCCTGGAATAAATTGTCTTAGCTCAGAAGGCCAATTATCACTAACACCTCTTAAAAATTCTGACCGTGCATCAGGAGCATCAAATTGAATATCAAACCCAATGACTTTCGCACCTGCTAGCGATAAATTATTAATTACGTTCGCCCATATATCCCCTCTTGGATAAGGCCACACTATATCACTCTCTGATAATATACGCC
>NZVP01000003.1 GCA_002697405.1 Flammeovirgaceae bacterium | reverse complement strand
GCAACGACATTCACCGTCTGGCGCACACACGAACCAATTGTTCATTCCAGTGGTTTGCTGGAAATTGAGTCTGTGGCTCAAACCAATTCGACAACTTGGTCTGAGCCATTGCATTTGGTTGGAACCTATCATTATGCGGTTACAGCCGATGTTGGTGAAGTTCACAATCCTCGAATTTCAAGCAATACAGTGACCATTGCGCTCGAAGTCTCTCAAATGCCATCGGTTGAGCCTGAAGGTGAAAGTGCATTGGGAACCACGATGACATCTCTTTTTGCGTTCTTACTCATTTTCGGTGCGATAGCAACCGCACTCTTGGATCGCTTCTTTGGGAGGGGAGCTTAATGCGACGCACGTTAATCATTGGAGGTTTACTCCTCTTGGTGCTGTTTGTACCCCCATTGTCAGCCAATCCAGGAGGGAATGGTGACGCCAATCGGGATGCAGCTTGTGGGGGTTCTTGCCATGGTGATCCCGGACTATCCGAACCATCATCTGCAGTCCTTTCGTTTTCCCAAGACCGAGATTCTGCTTACGTAGGTGGCCCAATTTCGATTAGTATCACCGTGTCTCAAATGGAATTGTCTAGTCGTGCAATGGTCGGTGTTTTCCTATTGAGCGATACCTTTGGGGTATCCGATACACCACAAGACGCGGGTTGGACGATTTTGTCCAATGGCGAGGGAGGTTCGACCAATTATGTCGAAACTTATGTTCTCAATGCAGAAGATGGGGCGACCATCACATGGAGTCTGCTTGCACCTGAAACAGAAGGAATTCACGAACTATTCGCAGGTGTTCATCACGGTGGAGGGGGAGCCGCAAGAATGCAGACATCCTCAGCATACAATGTGACAGTCGGACCGATCCCAGAAAATCTACCACAGATGTTGCCTTGGGAGCCGGTCAATTCACGTCCATTGGGTGAATCATCAGAATTGTCGATGCCCGTGGTCAATGCAACCGATGTCACTCTTGAATACAGAATTGCAGAGGGTCCAATCATGTTCTCTACAGCTACTCAAGACGGAGAGATGTGGGTCAGTACGCTACCTGCAGCACTATCTGACATCACTCTCTCCTACCGTGTGGTCATGAGCAACGACGAATTCACAGAGAGTACAGGGTGGATTGTGGTCAGTAATGAAGTGGATTCCTATGAAGCTAATCTGTCCGCAGTACGCCTACAATCGCTGGCATTGATGCTCGGCAGCATCGCTCTCTGTATCTCTGTGCAGAGACGCATGTCTCGTACCCCCTCTTCCATGCTGAATGAACCTGAATCTGCACTCATCTCTGCTGATCAAACAAGCATCGTAAGCGTACCTGAGCCGATGATTCCTCAACAAGCCGCTACAGTATTGGCACTTGATGATCCCCGTCGTCCTCAAGGTTGGACAGATGAGCAATGGTTGCATTACGGGCCCGATCATTTGCAGCAGAATTACGGGGGTGGATTGTGATGGTCGCAGCTGCAACACTCCATGCATTCAGCACCGAATTGCTGGTCGGTTCGATGACCTTCTCTGTCTTGGCAACAATGCTGTGCTTGGGTGAATCATTTATGCAAAAATTCGGAGCAAATATCCTACGAAGTCTAGATTCTGCTGCCTATTTTTCTGCCATCTTTTCGCTCTGTTGTATCCCCATTGTCGCCCTCACTGGAAACGCTGCAGGCGATGCTTCCTCCTCGCCATATCTGGTCAACAAAATGCTTCTCTCGGGTCTGTGTTTGGGGTTGTGGATTGGCGTCATTCATGGTCGCTATACTTTGGGCCTAGAATTGTGGCAGAATCGGAAAATGAGTATTTTCCATGCGGTTTTGGTTGGCTTAGGATATGGAACAGCAGCGATGCTTGGCTCCATTGGTAGTCTCATGACCCGTGGAGAAACAGTTGGTGACTTGATTGGAATTTGGCCTCATCTAGAATCTGCCCCTTCGCTTTCGTTTGGAATCTCGATCACGTTAGCGCTACTTTCACTCATCGCCTTGTTGGTCGTGATTTTCGTCCAACCCAAGGGTGAAAAGGTGAGAAGTTAATCTCGCAATTTCGATACGATTTCACTCAGGTTTTTGGCTTGATCTTCGGGGCATAACCCCATCTCAGCAATACTTTCTTGACCCGCTTTGCTCCATGCAGCACGTTTCTCGGCATCCTTTGCTTCCTCAAGTGCAGCATGCCATGCTTGCCAGTCATCCCTAGGTAGTAATCTTCCAGAAACTCCATCTTCGACCGTGTGTTGATAACCACCCTCATCAACCATCAATGCCGGTGTACCAGCGGCTTGAGCCTCAATAGGTGTCAAGCCAAACGGCTCATTTCTTGCCAGAGATACCACTGCAAGAGAACCTTTGACCAATGCTACCAACGCTTCTTGTGAGAGTCGAGGCTCCACCACGAATTCGACACCTTTCTGTGTGGCATGTGCTTGAAGTTTAGCCAAATCCTCATCTGAACCCCCACCCACATGGTGGTACACCAAATCAGTTCCAGACAACATGTCGATGGTATCCATGGTACCCTTGGCGTAAGAGGCTGAACCGATTGCAACCACACGCATTTCAGGTTCTGGGCAGTCTCCACTCCACACATCAAGATTGACAGAGGGCCATAGGAGCCCTGAATCCTCATTGTATACCGATTTGATACGTTGTTGAATCCATGGCGAGTTCCCGCTAATCGCTGAATTTGAGCGATCGACCAAATCATGGGTCATCGATATGTCACGGCGACGTTGTTTGCCCAACAGGAATTTTGTCAAGGCTAGGTTTTGTTTTGGTGCCCCATCAATCATTCGATGTAATACATCCTCATGCAATCCACGATGCGGTTCTAAACAGTGATAATGAACGGGCAAATCTTTGGGGATCATTTGGCTGAATTCCAAACTCGCGACTCCGCTGGTCAAATGGACAACATCGCTGGTGGCCAGGACATCATGTAGGCGCAAACCTTGCTCGGTCAACTCTAGCATGTTCCACCATCGATTGGAGGCTTGACGAGAGGCCAATGCACGGAATTCGGCCCAACCCCCAGTCGGCTTCCTCCAAGGGAGGGCAGGTGTGAGAAATAAGATGTCGAGTGATTCCAAAAGGTCGCGTGCCTCTTGAGGCAAGTGTAATGATGTGACGGTGATTTCGAAGTGTTCTTGCCAAGCCTGCAAATTGTTCAGCAAATCTCTCTCCGCGCCTCCGAATTGCTCGAAGGTACCCTTGACCACCAGCAGGCGGGGCTTGGAGTCCGAATCGCCGTCCACGCACACGCCCTCGCTTGTCCGTTTAATATCAGCATGGGCTGGGCGGGCTGATGTCGCGTCAAGTTTTGGTGGTTCGTGGCGGGGCGCTGTCCCGTTCAAGCGGACTTGGTCGCGCGCATCATGACCTCGTCGACCGATTGGAACAGAGCGAAGTCTCGGGATATTCATTGGCGAGTGTGATTGAACATGAGTTGGGTGGAAACCTCTTCACACGTTGGCGACGACGTCGAAGTGAACATCCAGCGCATGTCGAGGCAAAATCCCTTGAGACCCAAGCCACAATCCTACACATTACCGATCAAGAACAAGCTCACCTTGTACCGAAAGACTGCAAAGTTCCGGTCAGTATCACCATCCATGATTTATTCCACTTAGAGCCCAGAAAAATTTCAACTCCACAGGGTCATGTCAGTATTGGAAACACCAAACCAGGCCTTCTTCGAAGTCGTGATCTCAAGCATATTCGTCGCGGACTTGAGAGGGCAGATTTACTGATTTGCATATCCGAAGCGACCGCAGAAGAAGCCCGCAAATTGTGGCCTAAAAAGCACATTGAGGTGGTTCCACATGGGATCGATGTCGAAGGATTTGATCCGATTTCTTTTCCACTTCCTAAGCCTGAAGGATTGGAGTATGAAAGCATCAATTTGCTTTGTGTCGGAAGTGAAGAGCCACGAAAAAGAATGGATTTTCTAATCAATGTTTTAGGAGAACTCCCCAAAGAAGTCAAGGCGCGTACAGTCCTGCACAAAGTGGGTTCAGAATCGAGTCCAAAATCAAAGCAGAAGTTGCAGAAAAAAGCAGTAGATTTGGGGGTAAATCTCCATTGGGTGGGTCGTCTATCCGACATTGATTTGTGTGGATATTACCAGCATTGTGACGCTCTATTGTTTCCCAGTATTGCAGAAGGTTTTGGGCTACCTCCGTTAGAGGCGATGGCCTCAGGTTGTCCAGTTCTGGTTGCTGATATGCCTGCTCACAATGAGGTGGTACCTCCAGAGTGGCTCCTACCCCACGAAGATATTGAAGCGTGGGTTCATGCTATTATCAAAATGAAATCAAATCAAAAGAGAAGGAAGCCGAGCGAAATTGCACTGAAGCGCGCTCGGAAATTCAGTATCGACGTGTGGTCTGAGTCGCTTGAAAATGCTTGGAATCAACTGTAGATTCCCTTTTGACTTAGAACAACTGCTTAAAGCCTAATACAACAGCAATGAGATATGCTGCGCGTGAAGGACTTGACCAAGGGCTTTGGTTCAGGCTCAAACCGATTAGAGGTTCTGAAGGGAATCGATTTCGAAATGAAGCCTGGAGAATTGGTTGCGCTGATGGGTCCATCTGGTTGTGGTAAATCGACCCTGTTGAACATCATTGGTGGTTTACTCCCTGCAGATGGCGGTGAAATCAATCTCAATTCACGGACTTACGGATTGAAGAATCCTTCTGGAGTAGTCGATGTACGACGCAACCTCGTTGGTTGGATTTTCCAAGATTTTCATCTATTGGAACACCTCAGTGCGATGGATAACGTTGCGATGGCACTAGAAATATCAGGGGTGCCTTCCAAAGAAGCCGAGGAACGTGCTAAATCTGCATTGGCACGAGTTAACCTCAGTGATCGTATGGATCACATCCCCGATCAATTGTCGGGTGGTCAGCAGCAGCGTGTTGCCATCGCTCGTGCCATTGCCGGCAATCGGCCCTTGCTTTTGGCAGACGAGCCAACAGGCAACCTCGATATTGCCTCTGGTGCAGATGTATTGCGATTGTTCAAGGAACTGTGCCATGATGAAGATGACCCAATTTCTATTCTCATGGTAACCCACGATCCCGATTTAGCCAGTCAAGCGGATCGCATGCTCCTATTGCGCGATGGCACGGTTGCTGCCAGCGACATCCGCTCCGCTTGGGGATTGGATGACGAAGGAGGTGAAGAAGAATGAGTGATTCTAAAATTGACGTTCCTAATCAAGCACCTAGCAACCAATCTTCAATCTTAAAGCGATTCAATGGGATGATGCAGAAAACGCGCGACTTACCCGACAACCTCCGCCTCGCTGCACTAGGTGCATGGCGGGGACGAGAGCGAGGAATGGCAGTCTTTGCAGGTGTATTCCTCTCCAGTCTGGTGATTACCACCGTTCTCGCATATGGTGTCGGATTGTCTCAAGCATTCTTCGAAGGATTTCTTGAAGTGAATGCGTTTGATGCCAAAGTCGAGTTCAACAAAGCACCTGCGGACGGAACTGAAGGATGGAGTAACAACACGACACATTTGCTTGAGGTCTGTGATGAATTGGTCGTCATGGAAGAATTCTCAGATTGCACGGTTGTCTTTGGAAAGAAAGGTCTGCATAGTTCACTCGACTGGGGAAATGAAAACGTATTCAATGCTGTTCCGTTAATGATGGAAGCAGTTCAATCTAACAATTCTGAACATACCTGGGATACCGAAGACATCTGGGAATATCAGTATACTACAGGACCACCAGTTGCCGATACCCGTGCGATCGCACTGATGGGTCCAGGAGCATTTGATGGTGTCATTGCCGACCGACTTTCAGAGAATGTCATCAATGTCGAAGGCAACGAAGGTGTTTGGAAAACTGGAGCCGAAGTTGCTACAGAAAGAGGTGTTTACATTCCGTCCGATATTGCCAGTTTATCAAACGCTGCAGTTGGTGACAATCTGACCTCGTTGAACTTCTCATACACCTCTGATACTGCTTACCCAGGTGAAATGGAAGAAGAGGATTGTGACGGCGAAATTCTCATCATTGCAGAAACTGGATTTATGCACTGTCAACACATTATCACTGTCGAAAATGTAAGGGTTCTCGGAATTTACGAACCATGGCCACAGAGCAACCCTACCTTGGCCGCAAACCCCATTTTCACAACATGGGAAGTTCTCAATGAAAGCCAGCGACAGGTATTGGTAGACAATGATCATGTCTACTTCGGGTTGACTCTAGATCGTTCTCTCCTTCCCACATCTTCCACAGCCGATGCCGCAGATTGGTTGCAGGATTTGGGTCGTACAGTCATGTTCTCCGAAGATGAATCAGGTGAACGAGTCAACCGTGCATACGGTAGCGGTGATATTGAAGTCTACTACGTAGATATCATCAGTGGAACCATTCTATTCCTCAATATCTTCCTCGGCTTAATTCAGGCCTTTGATTACATCATCATGATTCCAATCGTAGTGCTGTCACTGTCCGTGTTGGTGTATGGGCTTGTTCTTTCTCTGGAGCAACGTCGTCGTGAGATTTCAATTCACCGTGTGATAGGTGCAACCTCATCAGGCCTTCGAGGTATGGTTTTACTCGAATTGGCAGTCATTGCAACAGCGGCGTGGATTCTTGGCTATCTATTGGCATTGCTCGCGGTCCCAGCCGTACTCGCAAGTGTCGGCTTCATGCAGTTTGAACCTCTTGGCTTCACTGTTGATCCTAGGCTGAGTATTGGTGCAACCATGTTCACTGCTCTGGCTACACTTGGCCTAGCTCTAATCTTCGGTCGCAGTCGAACGAAGGACTTCATGGAGCTCGAAATTGATGAAGGTGTCAGCAAGATTCAGAAAGTCAACAAGCCGAAAGTTTGGCTTCATTGGCTGCTCTTCCTCGTAGGGTCTTTGGGGGCAATTGATACTTGGCTGGAAATGAACGGAAGCGAAGATGGTATTCTTTCCAATTGGTTCGTTCAGGGTATAATCAACGTCTTTGGTCCCTTCATGCTGTGGATTGGAGGAGCTCTCTTACTGGGTAGGTTGGGCGCTGCCGGACCGAAAATTATGCAATTCTTCTTCCGCCGTTCCCCTCTACTATCGGATGTCAAGCGTGGCCTGAAGGGCAGTGGTTCCGCAGAATCGGTTAACCGCTTGGCAGTCATCATGTTACTGACGCTCTCAATTGTTACTTTGGCTGCAGTTCAAGGATTCACGGGTACGTTAGTTGATGAGCGTACCGCAGATGTTGCGGTCGGAAGCGACCTCCAGGTCGTCATGTCTGACAATCAAACAGCCTCAGAAGTGGAATCTATCATTGCTGAATTCAGTGGCAGTGATGTGGATGTGATGGCGGTCAGTGTACCTCAAATGACTCTGGTTCCTGAAGGAGGCGAAGGTATCAGTGCCTATGTTTTGTTAAGCGATAGTGCAGATGTGTTACGTTGGTTCCCTCAAGCGATTCCCGGTGATGATGTGTCCGCTGCCATGACTGCATATCAAGACGGTGGATTCACAGTTGGAGAAGATGCAGCCTACGAGTTGGATCTATGGGGTTCTGGTCGTGCAGGTGACTCTGATGCAGGCGACATTCTTCTTGGCGAAAATGATGATCGAACAGAAAATGTCACCTTTACATGGAATGAACTAACTTTGAATTTCTCCACCTTCAGTATCGAAACCATCCCTCACAATACCACCCTTCGATACATTGGTACACACGAATTTATCCCCGGTGTACCAACTGCTCAAATGTCAGAGAGCATCATCATCGGTGAGTCGGGATACCGCGATTTGATGGGCAACGCTCGGGTTGACAACCTAGCCACAACAACGTGGATTGTCAAGGTTGACGGTGTCAATGGAGATGAATTGAAGGCTTTGCGCGTCAGTCTAGAAGCCGACACCCGGTTTGATTCTGCTCAAGACTGGGAAACCTCACATGATGATGTTGAGCGCAACGGTGGACTTATTTTCGGTACTCCAGGGTTGCTAACTCTGCAATTCATTGTCGCTAGTGTTGCTGCAGTCGCCTCAGCATTCGTGTTCCTTTCACTCGTACTAAATCAGCGGCAAAAGGAATTGGCCGTACTTCAAGCGATTGGTGCAAGCCCCAACCAAATTATCCGATTGGTACTATTCGAGATTCTTTCAATTGTTGTGGTATCCATGGTTTTGGGCATGCTGTTGGGCATGGGCTTGGCGCTTTCGTTCAATGGACTGTTCAACGTGTTTGGATTCATATTCCAAATTTTCCTTGGTGGTGAATCATCAATCATTACCAGAGAGCTGGTGTGGCCATGGATGGAATTGGGTCTTGTGGCTTTGGCTGTATTTGTTGCAGTTGTTACGGCCCTGTTGTTTACGACGCGCAAGGCGCTGCGCTCTGATTTGGCTAGCGTCCTCAAGGGGGAGTGAATATGTCGGAGGATGTAGATTCGATTTTAGAAGCAAACGCGTTGTACCATGTTTATGATTCTAAAGCAGAAGACGGCAATGTTGTGGCTTTGCGCGGTCTCCATGTTAATGTCAAGCGAGGTGAAGCCGTTGCTGTTGTTGGCCCCTCAGGTTCTGGGAAATCGACACTTCTGAAATGTTTGGGCGGGTTGATGAAACCTAGTGCAGGTAACGTTTCTCTCGATGGCAAAAATATGACTCGATTGACAGGTAAGGAATTGATTGAACTTCGACAACGCACGGTTTCGTTCATTTTCCAAGAGGGAAATTTGTTACCACATTTGTCAGCATTGGACAATGTCGCACAACCATTGCGACATCAAAAGGTATCACCCAAGGAAGCAAAACGCCGTGCACAAGAATTGCTAGACGAGTTGGGTATGGGTCACCGTTCCAAGGGCCTCCCCGCGATGTTATCTGGTGGTGAGCAACAACGTGTAGCTATCGCTCGTGCATTGATTACCAATCCACGACTGATTCTGGCAGACGAACCCACTGGTGCATTGGATCCAATTACCAGTCGTGAGGTTCTCGCGCTATTCAAAGAACTCCACGAAAACAAGGGTGTTGCCTTCCTCATTGTAACCCACAGTGCAGAAGTTGCCGCATTCTGTGACCGCAGCCTTGAACTTCGCGATGGTAGATTCATCGCCCAACATGGCGCAGACTTCGAGGTTAGGGATTTGGCAGATTCTCGAGAATTGATTGTGGACGACATTGGCACCATGGTCTTCTCACCCGATATCTTACTTGAGATGGGTGGCGCAGGTCGCTACGAAGTTGAGGAAGTTGGTGATGGACGTTTGGTCTTGGTCTCAGCCGAAGAAAATGAATCAATCATGGTAGGTGGGAAAACACTGGCGACAAGTTGTCCAGCCTGCAAGTACAAGTATACTGATGAGGAAACTCAACTATGTCCCAAATGTGGAGCAGTCCGTCCCATGGTCTAGGAATAGTTCAAGACCCGAATGTGTCGTTGGAATCCCATGCGGAATCTGGCGAAATCGATTCATGTTGTGCTAATTTGTGCGATTTTAGGACTTGGGCATTTACATTCAAGTAATCTCATTGTGACCGAAGAAACTCCCGAATTGGAATTGGAAATCTACCCGATCTTTGAAGCAAGTGAGCATGAAGAGTCTACAATTTCAGATGAGGAAATCGCTGTATTGGGTACTGTACTGGTGGTCGTTGCGGTCCCACTTGCTCCGGTTGCAATCCTGTATGTATGGGCTAGTTCATTGGCCAGCACATCATCTGCAGATCAGCCCGAGAGCGGTACACGCAACAGCTACACCGCAACAGACGCAGCAGCAAGCGTTTCTGCAGCAGATGATGACACACTAATGCGCATCACCTGGCAGCACGCTGAGGACGACCTAAACTGGGCGTTCGTTGTCTTCAGACTATCCGTTGGTGACGCCACCTTCGACTGCTCCACAGGCGCAGACGAAGAGTGCAGTATCGCACAAGACGGT
>NZVP01000073.1 GCA_002697405.1 Flammeovirgaceae bacterium | reverse complement strand
AAAAAGATTAATTTTTTCAAACTTTTCATCCAAATCATCGGGATACCCAAAAATAATTTTTTGTTTTGAAAATTGAGGATGAATCACAATATTTTTACTGGAATTTATTTCTATTTCAGAAATTATTTTTGAAAAAAACTCATCTTCATTAATATAATTAATCATATTTAATAAATCTTTTCCAAACTTAGAAGAAGACATTTTTTTATCTATTGAAAATTCATTGTTCATATGAATTAGAACAACTCTTTTTGAATATTTAGAAGATACTGGAAATATATGACCTTCACCATTTATGTAGTTTCCAGAAAGATCACCTGATACTATTCTCGCTACTGGATTGTACTGTTTTATTGCAACATTTAAGTTTCCAATTAAATCCTCATAAATAACGACATCTTTAACATGAGAAATTGATAAAAACTGATTTTCTAAATCATTAAAATTTATATTTTGTGAATCTGTTGAAATTTGTTTTGACAAAAAACTAGTAACAAAATTCTTATCTAGAAAAGAGCTGTCAATATCAATAATTAATCTATTATAGTTTATGGAGTTATTATTTTTGAATAAAAAAATTAATGAATAAGCAAAACCTATCAATAAAATTATTACCAATCCATTTTTAATTTTATTAATCATATTATCTCGTATATTTTATTAACTATCTTTTGAGTAGCATTAGGAGATGCTAATTTTGATAATGACTTTTTCATACTATTCATTTTACTTTGATTTTCAAATAAATCAAAAGCTGTCTTTAACATAATATTTTTTGCATCTGAATCTTTAATTAAAATACATCCTCCTTTTTCAGATATAGCTTTTGCATTTTTTGTTTGATGATCATCAACAACATTAGGTGATGGAACTAAAATCAAGGGTTTAGAAATTATACATAATTCTGAAATTGCAATAGCGCCTGCTCTTGAAATTATAATATCTGAAGCATTATATGCTAAATCCATTCTATTTATAAAATCTTTAATTATTATTTTTTTATCCTTAATTTTTTTTGATAAAATATTTTTGTAATAAAACTTACCTGTTTGCCAAATTACTTGATAAGAGGATTCTCTAATTAAAGAAATATTATTTAATATGCCCTCGTTTATACTTTTTGCCCCTAAACTTCCACCTAAAACTAAAATTGTTTTTTTAGAACTATCTAAACCAAAATATTCATAAGGATTTTTATTAGAATTTAAATTTAAATTTCTAACTGGATTACCATAATTAAAAATAATGTTTTTCTTGAATGAATCAGTTAAATTTTCATATGCTGTAAAAATATATTTTATTTTTCTTGATAACATTTTATTTGTTAGACCAGGATAAGAATTTTGTTCTTGAATAGCAGTCTTAAAATTTAAAAAATGAGAGGTTAATAAAAAAGGACCAGAAGAGTATCCTCCAAATCCAATTACAAAATCAGGTCTATATCTAAATAAAATATANNGCGACTTTAAAATAGAAAATCCGACTTTAAAAGGAATTAAAATNTTTTTTAAAATAAATGGAAGTCCTGCAAATAATATATTTAATAAAATCGAAGATCTTTTAATNCCAGAAATCCATAATCCATAAATAGGGTAATTATATTTTGGAACTATTTCCATTTCCATTCTATCACTTGAGCCTACAAATAAAATTTTATTATTTGAATTTTTCTTTTTNAATTCTTCAGCAATAGCTAACATAGGAAAAATATGGCCTCCTGTACCTCCTCCNCATAAAATAATTTTCTTNGGTTTACCCATAACTTATTTCTCTATTNTTTTCCCTACTTATACTTAAAATTATTCCTATTGTAATCCCAGTGAATAGTTGAGATGTACCACCCATACTTACTAATGGTAATGTTACTCCNGTAACNGGAAGTAATCCAACNACNACACACATATTTGTTATTGCTTGAATTACCAATGCAAAGCTTAAACCTGCACTTAATAGTCCNCCAAAAGGTCTATCTGAATTAATAAAAATTTTTAAACCNCGGTATAATAAAAATAGATATAAAACAAGAACTNANACTCCNANAATAAATCCATACTCCTCAATTATAATAGCATAAATAAAATCTGAAGATGATTGAGGTAANAAGTTTTTCTGATTACTATTACCTGGTCCTTTACCAAAAAGACCACCAGTTGAAACTGCAATATAAGCTTGCTCTAACTGATAAGGTAGATTTTTTTTATTAATAAAATCTTCAACTCTACTTATAGCAGTATACCCTCTTTGACCNGTTAATAATGCTACCCCACCACTCAATAAAACAAATAGAATTAATAAGGATAGATGAGAAATTTTTACTCTAGAAATAAACATTAATAAAATTGAAGTAGCNCCTAAAATTAAAGCNGTAGANAAGTTTGTTAATGCAATAAACATGCATATTAATCCAATCCAAATAAATGGAANAATTAATATTTTAATNTTTTCTAAGTCAAACTGNCTTTTTGCTAAAAAGCTNGATAAATAAATTATAAGAGAAAGTTTTGCAAGNTCTGATGGTTGAAAAGCCATATTAATGATAGGAATACTAATCCANCTAGANGCCTCATTTATATTTACCCCAAACTTATAAGTTAAAAATAAAAGTGGCAAAGAGATATATAAACCTATTAATGANATCTTAGAATAGTACTTATAATCAATTTTATGAGCAAACCACATTGCTANAAAACTGAATGCAATTAATAGAAAATGTTTTAGCAAGAAAAATTCAGTATTACCTCCTTTTTGTTGAANTGCAAGTAAACTAGTNGCACTATATACTGCCAAAAGACCTATAACTGATAAAANAATGGCAATAAACCANATATATTTATCTCCCTGAATATTTCTTTTTAACCATTCAATCAATTTATCTCAATTTTAAAGTTGCTAAAGTCATAATTGCAAGTAATATTGATACCATCCAAAATCTTGCTACAATTTTTGTTTCATGAATTCCTTTTTTCTGATAATGATGATGTAAAGGAGCCATTAGGAAAAGTCTTTTNCCTTCTCCATATTTTTTCTTAGTATGTTTNAAATATAAGACTTGAATAATAACTGATAAGTTTTCAACTAAAAANACTCCACACAAAAGAGGTATTAATAATTCTTTTTTAACAATTATTGCTAANACNGCNATAATTGCTCCAATTGANAAGCTTCCAGTGTCTCCCATAAAAACTTGAGCAGGATATGAATTATACCATATGAAACCTATACATGCTCCTACAAAGGCAAAAGAGAAAATAACTAATTCTCCTATATTAGGTATATATAAAATATTTAGATAATCTGAAAAAATAATATTACCAGATAAATAAATAAAAATTGATANCGTAATACCAACAATAGCTGANGTACCGGCAGCAAGACCATCCAACCCATCAGTTATATTTGCTCCGTTTGAAACAGCAGTAATTATAAATATTATTATTAAACTATATAATANCCATGTATATNCATTTAAATANCCAGGTAATAACCATTTGTANTCAAATTCATTATCCTTAACAAANGGTATTGTTGTGATNAGNTCTTTAGTNTCAATATGNTCTATTCCATTNTGTAAAGTTTCTTGAGAGATTGGTTCAGTAAAATTTCTAACTACAATAGAATCNTTTGTTATTATAATATATGATACAATTATTCCAATGATTATTTGGCCTATAATTTTAAATCTACCTTTTANGCCATCTTTATTTTTATTTTTAATTTTNAAATAATCATCTATAAACCCAATTAACCCAACNAATATTGTTACTAATAACATTATCANTATATAGATNTTGTTTAGATCAGCAAATAAAATAGTAGGAATAAGNATTGAAATAAGAATTATAATTCCACCCATNGTAGGTGTACCTGTTTTTTCTTTTTGTCCCTCTAAATCAAGATCTCTAATATTTTCAGATAATTGAAANTTGCTTAAAATATTTATTATTTTTTTTCCAAAAAGGATACTAATTATCAAAGAAAATATAGCTGCCATACCTGCTCTAAATGAAAGATATTGGAATACACCTGATCCAACTAGATCATAATTATTATTTAAATATTCAAATAGATTATATAGCATNATTTATAAAATTAACTTTTTAATAATTTCTTTATCATCATGTGGTAATGATTTATCACCAATAACTTGATATTTTTCATGTCCCTTACCAGCTACAAGAATTATAGAATTATTATTAAATCTTTTAAANGCCATTTCAATAGCTTTCTTTCTATCAATTTCAACTTCATAATTATCTTTAGAAACTCCGTTAATAATATCTGATATAATATTATTTTCATTTTCATNTCTAGGGTTNTCTGAAGTNAAAAANACAAAATCACTATATTCAGTAGCAATTTTTCCCATTTTAGGTCTCTTAAGTTTATCTCTATCACCTCCTGCACCAACTATTGTTATAAGTTTTTTATTATTCTTAAATTTTAAAATATTTAAAAGAACATTTTCAAGAGCATCTGGGGTATGAGCATAATCAACTATTCCTATTCTCTCTTTTTCTCCTAACAAAAAGTCAAATCTTCCACTAGGAGTATTTAATTCNGATAATTTTTCAAGAATTAGATTNTTATCAATATTTAAAATATTTGCTAAAGAATAAACAGCNAAAATATTATATGCATTAAAATCACCAATAATTTTGAAAGCTACATCTATTGTNCCAAAATTTAATATAAGTCCTTNCCCAGTACTCTCAATAACTTTAGCATTAAAATCAGAAATATTTTTTATTCCATAAGTCACTACCTTAGACTTAGTATTCTGAATTACATAATTCGCTCTTTTATCATCAGAATTCATAATAGAATATGAGTTTTTTCCTAAATCATCAAATAATATTTTTTTTGCATTTATATAGTTTTTAAATGTTTTATGATAATCAAGATGATCATGAGATAAATTTGAAAAAATAGCTGCAAAAATATTTTTACCCAATATTCTTTTTTGATGGATNGCATGAGAACTTGCCTCCATAAAACAATACTGACAATTACCCAAGACCATATCATTAAGAATTCTAAGAAACTCAACTGGGTTAGGAGTTGTAAGTTTTGCATTTAAAACTTCATTNCCTATTCTGTTTTCAATTGTTGATAACATACCAACTTTTATATCAAGAGACTTAAAAAACTGATATAAGAAATATACAATAGACGTTTTTCCATTTGTTCCAGTAACAGCTATTATTTTAATNTTCTTATCTGGATTCCCATAAAAGTTTGAAGAAATNTTATATACACTTTCCCTNATATCTTCAACGAGTAAATAAGATATATTTTCTTCTAAATTTGATGGAAGTTTAGTACAAACTATAGTATTTGATCCATTAGAAATTGCGTCCTCAATAAAATTATGCCCATCAAAATCATTTCCTTCAATTGCAAAAAATAAAAAGTTATTTTTCACATTTTTAGAATTATCAGTTATTCCATTAATTGATTTATTTGTATTACCGTGAGATGATAAAATTTTAATTCCTTTAATTATTTCTATTAATTTTTTCATCCTAGATTAATATTAATTGAATTAAAGTTTTTAGTTAATTTTCCTGGAGGAATATTCTGATATTTAACTCTTCCTTTTCCTTTAAAGGATACTTTTAATCCTCTGGATTCCAATAAAAAAATAGCATCTTTTAATGTCATTCCAACAACATTAGGGACATATCTTTTATTTAAATTAATCCTTTCCCAATAAATTGAATTATCAACTAATTTAGTCCTAACCCATTCACTTTCATTTGTTGAATGGTTTGATAGAGCCAGATTATTTGATAAGTAAACTAGATCTTTCTTGAAGCCAGATCTAATCTGAGGAAAAGAGAATTTAAGTTCTTCATTTTTCATTTCTGCAAAATATTTTTCGTCTGATATAAATATTTTGTCAGCAATTTCCTTAAATACTGGAGCAGCAACATCACTACCATATATTCTGTATTTCTTTGGATTATCAATTACAACTATACAACTAAATTTTGGATCTTCAGAAGGAAAAAACCCTGCGAAAGATGTATAATACCTATTAATATACTTTCCATTAAGAACTTTTTTTGCCGTTCCTGTTTTACCTGCAATTTTATAATTACTATGTTTTATATTATCAGCCGTCCCATTTTCAACTACACCTTCAAGTAATAATTTCATAGTATTAATTGAATTTTTAGTTGCAATTTTTTCAGGAGATGCAGTTTTAAACTCTTTAATTATACTATTAGCATTTTTAATTTTATTTACAATTTTAGGCTTGATATAATATCCACCATTTGCAATAGCATTATAAAATGATAAAGTATGAAGAGGTGTAAGCATTAATTCATAACCATGAGCAATCCATGGTAAAGAGACCTTACTCCATGTAGAATCTGAATAGTTTTTAATTTGTGGCTTAGATGAACCAAAAATTTGAAAATCAAAATCATCACTAAATCCAAATTTTTTTAAATAACTCAAAAAGTTTTGAGGTTTTTGTTTAAATGTTTCTTCTATTAACATTGCAACACCAATGTTTGAACTTTTTTCAAATATTTCCTTTATCGTAATCTTTCCATATCCTCCAGGTTTATGATCTTTCATAGTCTCAGAATAAAATCTAAATTCTCCATCTCCAGTATCAACACTATCATCTACTGATCTATTAGTTTGCTCGATATATGCTAACATACTAGCTAATTTGAAAGTAGATCCTGGTTCGTGCATTCCTTGAATTGCATAATTATAATTTTCAGTATAGTAACCAGATTTATTTTTACTAAAATTAGAAATTGCTTTAATTTCTCCGGTATTAACTTCCATCAATATTACTGATCCATAATCTGCATCATTTNATTCCAAACCTTTTAAAAGAGCTGACTCTGCTATATCTTGTAAATTCACATTTATAGTTGTTACTATATCATATCCATTCTTAGGCTGAATCTCTGAACCATCATAAATTGGCATCCAATNATTTCCNGCTAATTTTTGAGTTAAAATTTCTCCATCTTTTCCATCTAGGTATGAATTAAAACTATACTCTAAACCAACAGTACCTCTGTTATTTTCATCTACTGATCCTATCGTTCTATATCCTAATTTGGAGAAAGGTCTAAATCTTTCATCTTTTTTTTCGAAAAGTACTCCCCCATTAAGTCTACCTTCTCTAAANATTGGCCATTTTGATAATATTTTTTTTTCTTGATAATCAATTTTTTTCCTATTTANAAGAAGATATCTTCTATTATTTTTTCTAGCATCGATTATATTTTTTTTATACTGATTTTTAGTTTTGTCCTTAAAAAAAGANGATAATAATAAAGCCAAAGAATCAATATTATTATCTAATAAAGNTTGAGATACAATTGATGGATCAATTGCAACTTTATAAAATGGTAATGAAGTAGCTAAAATACTTCCATCGTCAGATAAAATATTTCCTCTACTAGCTTTAATTTTATCAAACTTAAAATTGATATTTTCTGATTTTGACTGCCAAAAGTCNCCTTCTTTAAATTGAAGATCAAAAATACTATATGTTATTGCAAGGCTAACCAATATAATAAAAGCAAAAGCAATTTTAACTCTAAATAATATTTCCTTTTTAATATTCATTCTTCAACTGTGATTTTTTCAGGAGGTAATTTTGAACTCTNTAATTTTAACTTATCAACTTTTTTTAAAATTTCTGTTTCTTTTCTAGAAAACATATAATTATTGTTAAGAGTTATATAATCCGTTCTTAATTCTTCTACTTCTTTTTCTAAACGACTGATTTCTCTAATCTTTTTTTCAACTGAATGTTGATTACTTATATAAAAAATTAAAAAAAATAATAGGTATAATACTTTTTGCAAATCAAAATTAAACNAAGCAGGTAACTGGTTTTTTAAAGACTCTAATAATTTATTTATATTTTCATTTATACTCATAATCTTTCTCCTATTCTAAGCTTGGCACTTCTTGATCTCGAATTGTTTTTTTTCTCTTCTTCAGAGGGAACTATTGGCTTTTTATTAATTCTTTTAAAAAACTCTATTTTTTTTCCATATAAATCTTTTTTGAAATCTGAATCAAAACTTGATTTATTGATGAAGTTTTTAACTAATCTATCTTCAATTGAATGGTAAGAAATGACAACCAACCTACCTGAACTATTTAAAAATTCGACTGATTTCTTCAAGATTTCTTTTAATGAATTTATCTCATCATTTACTTCAATTCTAATAGCTTGATATAGTTTTGATAAAAACTTATAACTTAATTTTTTCTCTGAAATATTTCTGATTGCATCTAAGAGATCATAATTACTTATTATTTTTTTTTTGTTTCTATATGTAACTATTTCTTTAGCAATAATTTTTGAGTTTTTTATATCTCCATATTTATATAAAATATTTTGAAGACTTTCTTCATCATAATTATTTAGTATTTGCTCAGCTGATATTTCATTTTGAGCTGACATTCTCATATCTAATTTATGATCTCCCATATAAGAAAACCCTCTTTTTTTATTATCTATTTGATGGGATGATACGCCTAAATCAGCAAGAATTCCATCTACTTTACTTATTCCTTTCTCCTTAATATGAAGATCAAAAAATTTGAAATTGCTTTTGATTAAATGAAAATTATTATTAGCAAGACTATTTTCTTTAATTGCAGTATCATCTGTATCAAAAGAAAATAATTTACCATTTAAATTTAGTTTTTCTAATATTAACTTAGAGTGTCCACCTCCTCCAAAAGTTAAATCAATATATGTTCCTTCAGGCTTTATACTTAATCCATTAACTGACTCATTAAGTAATACTGGAACATGATATTTCATAAATCATTAAAAGTCTAAATATTTTTGAGCAAGAGTTGAGAATTCTTTACTATCCTTGATTAAATTATTTTTATATTTCTTAGGATCCCATAATTCAATGATATTTCCAACACCTATTAAAATTACATCTCTTTCGATTTCACAATGAGATATCATATTCTTAGGAATTAAAAACCTGCCATTTGAGTCAAAATCAACTTGAGAAATGCCACTAAATAAATTTCTCTTCAATTTACGTTGTTCAGAACTGAATTCATTTAATGAACTTATCCTTGTGTAAATATTTTGAAATTCAGTAATAGGATAAATTATCAAATTGGATTCAAAACCCTTTCTGACAATTATACTTTTCTTAGAAGCTTCAGGCAAGACTGATTTTAGCCTTGAAGGTAAAACCAGTCTACCCTTAGCATCTAATTTACACTCATGTTCGCCTGTGAAAAAAGCCATATCAGAGTATTAATATA
>NZVP01000072.1 GCA_002697405.1 Flammeovirgaceae bacterium | reverse complement strand
ACATTTAAAAATATGGGATTAGAATCTACTCATCAAATTGCTGAGATAGAAATCCATCCTAAAAATTCTAATATAGTTTATGCGGCTGCAATCGGTCACTTATGGGGTTATTCTGGAGATAGAGGTTTATTTAGAACACTTGATGGTGGAAATTCATGGGAAAAAGTACTAGGCGGATTACCAGATGATGGGAAAACAGGATGTACAGAAATTATTTTTCACCCAAATAACCCAGATATAATATTTGCTGGGTTTTATCATAGACTAAGACAGCCAGCTAGTTTTGTAAGTGGCGGAGAAGAAGGAGGTCTATTTAAAAGTATAGATGGTGGAAAAAGTTGGAAAAAAATAACAAATGGACTGGCAAAAGGTAAGAGTGGAATGATTGATATTTCTATTCATATTAACAATCCAGATATTATGGTTATGGCATATGAAGCAGATGAAAAAATTCCAGATGGAGAACCAGGAACTGGAGTTTATATCTCATATGATGAAGGTGAATCATGGAATTTTTTATTAAAACATGCCGTTAGGCCTTTCTATCATGGCCAGATAGAAATTGATCCAATAAACCCTGATAATATTTATGTTGTATCAAGGGGTTTTATGATTTCAAATGACGGAGGAAAAAGTTTTTATCCGAGAAGATGGAGAACTGACGGCGGAGATGACCACGATATGTGGATTGCACCTTATGATAATAAAATCATGTATTTAGCAACAGATCAAGGATCTAGATTATCAGTTGATGGAGGCAAAACATGGCTTTCTCATAATAATATGGCTATTGGGCAATACTATGCAATCGGAGTAGATATGAGAGACCCTTATTATGTTGCTGGTGGATTACAAGACAATGGTTTATGGATAACACCAAGTAATAGTAGAGAGTTTAGAGGAATCTTAAATATGCATAGCACATGGATAGCTGAAGGAGATGGATTTCACACTCAAATTGATCCTGATGATTGGAGAACAGTTTATACTGTAAATCATGTTGGATTTGTTGCAAGACAAAATATTGAAACAAGAGAATATACATTTATTACTCCTACTCCAGAAACAATAACAAACTTCACTGATTTTGTAGAATATGATTATGATGAGACAAGAAATCTTTATACCATTGATCCTGGAGAACACTGGTTCTTTAGGGAAAGACCAGATAGACCGTTACTACCGCCCCAATTTAGATTTAATTGGAGCAGTCCTTTTATTATCTCATCAAATAATTCAAAAAGAGTGTTTTTTGGATCTAACCATTTATTCCAGTCTGATGACAGAGGAGATAATTGGAAGATAATTAGTCCCGACTTAACAACCAATGATAAAAATTTAAGAAATACATCAAATGGTGGAGGACTTACAAATAGTAATACTGGAGGAGAAAATCATTTTACAATAATAACAATTAGTGATACACCTATTGATAAGGATATTATTTGGATCGGGACAGATGATGGGAATGTTCAAATAACAAAAGATAATGGAGATAATTGGGAAAATATTAGATTAAATATTAATGATGTTCCCTTAAAAACATTGGTAAGTAGAGTTGAAGCATCCAAACATAAAAAAGGTAGGGCTTATGTCACTTTTGATAATCATAGGTTTGATGATAATAAACCCTATGTTTTTATGACTGATGATTATGGAAAAACATGGGAAAATATTACTTCTAATTTGCCTTTAGATTATTCAGTATATGTTATAAAAGAAGATTATATTGACGAAAGCCTGTTATTTGTTGGAACGGAAAAGTCAGTTTATTTTTCAATAAATCAAGGTAAATCATGGGAAAAATTAGGTTCTAATCTTCCTAGTGTAGCTGTTCATGATCTTGTAATTCATCCTAGAGATGGAGATTTAATTGCAGGGACTCACGGAAAAAGTATTTGGATTTTAGATGATATTTCTGCTCTAAGAAATTTGAATTTGAAATCAAGTAGTATTCTACCCATAAAAACATCAACAAAATGGATAACAATAAATACTGGAAGAAAACAACCTTATTTTGAATTTAGAGGNGAAAATCCTCCATACGGAGCAATNATNAATTTTTTTGGTAATAGAAGTGAAAAAGGAAAACTTATAATATCAAATGATTTAGAAAGTAATTTTTATAATAAAGAAATAAATATAAGTGATGGAATAAATCGCTTTTTATGGCCATTCATATTAGATCGTAACTCTAAAGAACTAGAAAATTATAAAAGAAAATTTATTGATCTAGTTGATGAGTTTAGTGATATAGTTTTAAATAAGAAAAATTTAAAATCGTATAATTTTCAAAAATTAAATTCTTTTGAAGAAGTTAATAAATTAAGAAAAAAATTTCTTGATGAATTTGGNATGTACGCAAATGGAAAAAATATTTTTGGAGAGAAAGTTTACCAAACATATGATATTAAACCTGGAAAATATAAAGTGAAAATTGAATTAGAAAGTGGAGAATCATTTACAGATACAATTATTGTAAGAGATGATCCTATAAAATCTAATTAATATCTCCTTCAGAAAGTCTAATTAAAAAGTCAGCAGTAGCCTTATTTACTTTCATTTGATTATCAAACATCATAAAGTGATGAGTATCATCCACAATAACTAATGTCTCTAAATAAATATCTTTTTTTCTCAACCTTTGAACTAAATCAGTACTTTGTTTAAAATATACATTTCTATCATCATCAGCATGAATAATTAATACTGGAGATTTCCAGGTATCTACATCTGCAACAGGAGATGATTTCCATGCAGTTTCCCTAGCTAAATCATAATCTGGAGCTTTTTCATAATTAATTGAATTTAAATATCCATAAAGAGTCCTATCATGAACTCCATGTATATCAACTCCACCTGAAAATAATTCTGAATCTCTACCTAATGCCATTGCAGTAAGATATCCACCATAACTTCCTCCGTAGACATAGATTCTATCCTTNTCAATATTTTTTTGACTATTCAGCCAAATTCCTGCTGCTTTAACATCTTTATACTCTGATGCTCCTTTAGTTCCTCCATCAATAGGGTTATGAAATTCATAGCCATATCCAATTCCTAGTCTATAATTAACTGAGATAACAACAAAACCTTTGTTAGCTAAGTATTGATTTAATGCATATGCATTTGAATAATAAGATGAGTAGTGCCACCCCAATAACATCTGTCTGGGAGGACCTCCGTGAATATAAATTACTGCGGGTTTATTTTTCTTATTATCATCTCTCTCAAATTTTGTTGCATATACTTCTACTCCATCAATAGATTTAAATTTTACCTGAGATGGAATTACCATTTTATCAGAAGGAAAATCTTCAGGAATTCTATCTTCAGATAATAATTTTATATCATTTGAATTTAAATTCAATACAGTAGGAAGAGGAGGTCTAGTTGANGATGCACTTATGTATGCTATATGATTTAAATCTCCCACAACTAATGGTGTCCACTCAAGACCTTTTCCGTTTGTAAGAACTTTCATATTTTGCTTATCAACAGAAACTTGAACAATGTGTCTTCTATCAATATCATATTCATCATTACCGGTATTTGCAGTGAAAACCAAAGATTTTCTATCTGGAGATAATTTTATATACTCGCACATAAAATTACCCGGAGTAAGTAAAAGTGGCTTACCCCCATTCTCAGGAATAGAATAAAGATGTTGCCAACCATCTTGATAAGAAAGAAAAACTATCCTTTTATCTGCCCAATGCAAATTGGCTCCCCCNTGAGTCCTTGGGTATGAACCTCTTAAAGTCTGAGGTGCTGTCCACAGCTCATTACTTTCCATTGAATTTATATCAGACTTTATAAGCTTCCAAGGAACATGATTTGCTCCTAATATTGAGGCTGGTTTTCCAGCTGCTCCAGGTTGTCTTATGTATACAATCTGATTTCCATCAGGTGACCATCTAGGCGATGAGTCCCTATCAAAAGAGGGGTTTATCCATTTTATATTAGTATCATCATTTTCATAAATACCAATAAATGAACGATCTGATCTGTATGAAACAAAGACTATTTTCGATCCATCGGGAGACCAAGAATGAGATCCATTTCTTCCCCTTGAATGAAATANTTTTTTAGGATCCCCTTCACCATCAATAGAAGNTACCCATATCTGTCCATCTTTAACGTATGCAATTTCATTNCTTTTAGGGGAAATAACAGGATTTATACCTTCATCAATCATTATAGGGTCACCACCAGAAAAGGGAATACTCCAGATTTGAACCTTTGGAGGAATTGGATTAAATGTGGGGTTNACTGGTAGCTCATCATCCCAATTTGAACCAAAATCTCCACCTCTTATATAAACTATCCAATTACCGTCAGAGGAAATAGAAACACTTGANAGTTCCTGACCAGTATCTTCCATATATGATGTTAACCTTCTTGAGATAAAAGAGGGACCTTCAGCGACATATATATTTCTTTTACCTTCTTCATCAAATGCCCATGCGATTTTCGAAGCTTCAGTAGATCCAGTCAATTCATTTGGAAAAGGATATGATTTAATTTGATCTAAAGTAAATTCATCTTGAGAGAAAGATATATTCGAAATAAATAATAGGAAAATAAAAAATCTCATACGATTAATATTTAGCAGGTGATGTAGGAATAGTTTTCTTAATAAAATCTCTAATATCATCGTTAGAATTTTTAAGATCTTCTCTACGTAAATACATCATATGGCCACTTTCATAACCTTTNAAAGATANNCTNTCCTTCATTTTACCACTTGGATCAATATGCCACATAGTATATTTTGCATCAAAATATTGAGTTGCACCATCATAGTATCCTGATTGGATCATAACATTTAGGAAAGGATTTTTAGCCATTGCCTGCCTGAGATTATCTCCTGTCCTATCATTATCTCTATTCCATGGTCTAACATTACCCCAAACATTATAATTCATATTTGTTTTATATCTTAGATCATTAAGTAAATAATCCTGCATTGCAGGAGTAAATGCATGATCCCATGCATCAAGTTCAGGATAGCTTCCTACACTAACTCCTGAATTTTTCTTGTCAATTCCTCTGTATCTTGAATCGAGTCTACCCAAAATATAACCCTCATCATATAATAATTTTTTCCAAAAATATTGATCAGTAACATCTAAGTTATTATCTATAAAATCCCTTTCACTAAGTCCAGAATATCTTGCAGCTTTTCTAGCTATTTCAGATCTATCACTTTCAGAAATAGAATTACCTAAACTAACTGCTGGAAGAAACTCATTTACTGAAAATTTTTCTACCTCATCCAATAAATCTAATAGTTCTCTAGACTGTAAATCATCTTCAAGCTTATTGTGATACCAAGCTGTTGCTGCAAAATATGGTATTCTAAGAGCAGAGTTAACAGGTCCATCTCTCTTAATACCTAAACCAGTAGGAGAAACTAAAATTACTCCATTAAGGTATGTTGTATGCCACCTACTTTGTAATTCTAAAGCTAGACCGGAACACCTTGTCGTTCCGTAGCTCTCACCTATTAAGTATTTAGGAGACAACCATAAATTATATTTATTAATAAAATCTTCGATCCATTGTGCTAAATATTTAATATCAGAATTAACACCAAAAAAATTTGATCTATCGTATTCTTTATCTAAAATTCTTGATAGGCCTACATTGACTGGGTTTACATAAACTATGTCAGCAACATCAATAATAGAATAAGGGTTTTCTTTTGTGCCGTATGGCTGAATAGGATACCCTTCATCATCAATATTTAAAGTTCTAGGGCTTGTATATCCCATATGCATCCAAATTGATGCAGCACCAGGACCTCCATTAAATGAAAAGAAAATAGGTCGATTTGTATTATCTTTTACATCAGATCTTTTATAGTATGTATAAAATAAAGTTGCAACAGCTTTATCCTCTTCACTCCACACTGGTAATGTTCCAGCTGTTGCCGAGTAAGGGATTCTTGTGCCATTCACAGTTACAAAGTGATTAGTAACTACTGAGCTTTCCGCTTCAATACTTCTTGTTGCCTGAGAAAAAATATTGCTGTTTATTAAAAAAATTAAGATTAGTAAAAAAAAGTTTTTCATGATAAAAAATTAAAGGCCTAACAAATAGACCCTTAATTTAATAAAATTTTATAAAACTTATTTTAAATCCATTTTACCAGCTAAGGTTTTTGATATTGCAATTATCATCATTAAAGAATAAATCGCATGATATCCTCCAATAATAGTTGGTACCAAAGGATCACTTAGAATTAATGCTGCAAAAGTTGCATTTATCACAAAAATAGTAAGTTGAACTTTCAGAGACCATGTTTTTTGAACTGAATCAGAATTAGGACTAAGAAATCCACCCACAGGAATTGCTATAATTGCTTGACATAAAAAAATCACAGCCGTAACTAAACTGAAGTAATCTTCAGGATTTTCTAAAAAAATTATCATCCTATGATATATAGGAATAAAAGAATATAAAAAAAGTCCACCTAAAGCATATTTTCTATCCTTTGCTATAGCTAAACCATAAATACTTATTAAAACACAAATTCCACCTAGTATTGTTGGAATTAATAATTCATTGATTTCCATAAATCTTAAATGTTTGGTTAAAAATTAAATATACTTTTTTTTATAAATAATTGGATTAAATCATTATTAATATTGTAATAATATGAAAGACCTTAACATTCTTAATTCTCATGATAGAGACAATAGAATTTTCTTTGAAGAAGAAAATCATATCTATACTATAGATAAAAACAAAAAAGCAAAATCAGTTACAGAATTAATAAGTGAATTTTTCCCAAAGTTTGATAAAGAGTATTGGGCAAAAAAAGAAAGTCAAAAAACTGGAGAAAATATTAAAGATATTATAAAAAGATGGGAGGACTTAGGAGAAAAAGCGAGAAGCGAAGGAACTGATTTACACAATCAAATTGAAAATTTTTATAATAAAATAGAATTTAAAAATTCTCCAGAATTAGAAAAGTTTATGAAATTTCATGAAAAGTTTATTGTAAAGAACTATGAGCCATACAGAACAGAATGGAGAGTCTTTGATGAAAAAAAATTATTAGCAGGTACTATAGATATGGTATATAAGAAATCAAATAATAAAGTTTTTTTATTTGACTGGAAGAGATCAAAAAAAATTATAAACTCAAATGGTGAAATTGAAAAAGAAAATCCATTTGAAAACTGTTTGCATGGCTTAGGCCATATGAGTTCATCGGATTATAATAAATATTGTCTTCAGCAAAACATTTATAAATATATCCTAGAAAAAAATTATGATTTAGAAGTCACAAGTATGAATCTTCTAATTTTACATCCATACTATCAAAGCTATCATGTAGTTAAAATTGATGAGCTACCTCTAGAAACAGATTATCTTATAAATTCTTTATGAGAAAAAGAATAAAGCTATTAGACGGAAGTCTATCTTATCCAATAGAGTTAAGAGGACATAATTTAAATACTAAATTATGGACTGCTAAAATTTTAATGGATAATCCTAAAATTATAGAAGATATCCATGTTGAATATATAAATTCTGGAGTTGATTATATATCTACTTCTTCTTATCAACTAAGTGTAAAAACATTAAAAGAAGAAGGTTATAATATTTTAGAAATTGAAAACATTTTTAAAAAATCGGTTTCAGTAGCAAAAAATGCCTTATCAAGAGCTAACAAAAAAAAAATTAAAATATTAGGAAGCTTTGGACCATTTGCTACATACTTAGCTGATGGCTCAGAATATACTGGAATATATAACACAAAAGATGAGGTAATAAACGAGTTTCACTCTGAAAATTTAAAAATTATCAATAAACTAGATATTGATATTTTACTTTATGAAACCATTCCCTCCCTAAGAGAAATCTCTATTTTAAATAATCTTTTAGAACAATCCGATAAAGAAGTTTGGATATCGATGACGTGCAATAATACTTTGAATCTTAGAGATAATTCTTCCCTAAAAAAAGCTTGTGAGATTTTATCACAATCAAAAAAGATCTCAACAATTGGTTTGAATTGCTTCGATCCTAGTATCACTAATATTGCTATAGAAAAACTTAGACTTTACTCAAATAAAAAAATTTTAGTATATCCTAATTCAGGAGAAAAATATAATTGTGAAAATAAAACTTGGTTAGGTAAAAATAAGTTTAATGAGCAATCTATTTCAAATTGGATTAAAGAATCTCCTGACATAATTGGTGGATGTTGTAGAATAGGTAAAGATGAAATAAAACAATTTAAAACCATACTAAAAAATTGATACAGAAATACATATATAAAAAAGCATTTAAACATCTAAAATCTGATCCAGTTATGAGTTTTTTAATTCAAAAGTTAGGAAATGAAATAGATATTAATGATAGATATAACAACAACTATGCTAAAGCAATAGCTGATTTAATTATTGAGCAACAAATCAGTTTTAAAGTAGCAATATCCATCAAAAAAAAATTTAATGATTTGATTTCTAATTTATCTGATGAAGAAATAATTAAACTTGATGATTATAAATTAAAAAATATTGGAATTTCTAGAATGAAAGTTGATTATATTAAGAATGTCTACAAGTACTTTTATAATAATAATATTGACTTTGAGAATCTTAATAATTCTAAAGTAATTGATGAGTTAACAACTATTAAAGGAGTAGGAAGCTGGACTGCTGAGATGTTTTTGATATTTATTTTATTTAGAGAAAATATTTTTTCAAAAAAAGATATTGCTCTTTTAAACAGTATCAAACTAAATTATAATATTGAAAATTTGACTGATGAAAGAATAAATAATCTAATAGATTCTTGGGCTCCTTATAATACTTTTGCATCACTATTATTATGGAAATCCATCGAAGAAAATATAATTTTTAAAGAAAATTAATTTTCAGGAATTCTAATGTCATCTACTAATTGAATCACTTTAGAGGGTGGTGGTAAAGTAAAATATGAAACTATAATTGAAACTAAAAAATTGCATAACATAGCTATAGATCCAAATCCCTCAGGTGAAATACCAAACCACCATTCAGATGATGGAGGTATTGGACCAAGCCATCCTAATTTAAATTTAGCCATATAATAAAGCATCATAGAAATTCCTACAATCATTCCTGAAATAGCTCCTTCTTTATTAATTCTTTTAGAAAAAATACCTAAAATGATAGC
>NZVP01000071.1 GCA_002697405.1 Flammeovirgaceae bacterium | reverse complement strand
AAATAACGAAAAAAAACCGTTTTTAATACCATCAAATAAAAGAATAAATTATACACACATTGAAAATAATTTTGTTGATTTTGATAGAGAAAGACTTTTATTTAAAATGAATTCAAGTGAGGGGCCTTGTTTATGTGTAGCTGATTTTAATCAAGATGGATTAGATGATCTATTTATAGGATCTGCTAAAAATCAAGTATCAAAAATTTATTATCAAACTATAAAAGGTGACTTTAAAGAATATAGTGAGCCTTTTGAAAATGATTTATTATCAGAAGATGTAAACTGTTTAGTTGATGATTTTGATGGAGATGGTAGGATTGATTTAATTGTTGCTAGTGGTGGCAGTGAGTTTTCAAATTTTTCTCCTGAGCTAAGAGATAGACTCTATTTGAATAATGGATACATGAATTTCCAGAAACTAGATAATTCATTTGCATCTATCTTAACTTTTGAAAGTACATCAACTATATCTAGTGATGATATTGATAATGATGGAGATAAGGATTTATTTGTTGGAACTAGATTAAACCCAGGTTCTTATGGAACTCAAACAAAAAATTTTATTCTTATAAATAACGGAAAAGGTATTTTCAGTGATGCAACCAGTCAATATTTAGGAAAAGATAAAATAATGAAAATGGTAACAGATAGTGAGTTTATAGATATAGATAATGATGGCAAAAATGAATTAGTTGTGGTAGGAGAATGGATGCCTATTTTAGTTTTTAAAAATTTAAATAATAAGTTTTTAAATATTTCTGATTCTCTAGGATTATCAAAAACTAATGGATTATATAATGAAGTTCATTGCTTAGATATTAATAATGATGGTTTTAATGATATAATAATTGGAAATTATGGTTTGAATTCAATGTTTAAGGCGTCAGTAGATAAACCATTGACCTTATATGTTAATGATTTTGACAAAAATGGACGAACAGAACAGATATTAGGAATGTATTATGATGATAATTTATATCCAATAGTTCAATTAAAAGATTTATGGATGCAATTACCTTATTTAAAAAAGGAATATTTAAAATTTGAGAACTATAAAAATAAAAAAATGAATGAGTTACTTGATAAGTCTGCAATGAAAAATACTAAAATATTAGAAGTTTATAATCTTGCATCATTGATACTTCAAAATGAATCTGGCATTAAATTTCAAATTGACACTTTGCCATTCATGGCACAGATTTCACCGATTTATTCTATCCTTTCTGATGATTTAAATAATGACGGATATAATGATATAATATTAGGAGGAAATTTATCAGAAATAAAACCGGAATTTGGTCCTAGTAAGGCTAGCTATTCTTCTTTGTTTATTGGAAACAAAGACAGCAAATTTGAGTATATAACATCAAATAAATCTGGAATTTTTATTGATGGTGATTTAAGAGATTTAGTTAAAATGAAGATTAATAAAAAAGACAGTTATATTTTTGCTTTGAATAATTCAAAAATTAAAATTTTAGAACGTGAATAAGTTTTTAATTTCTATTTTAATATTTATAACTATTATAAGTTGTCAAACAAATCCCTATTTAGAATTAGAGAAGAAGGAATTATCTTCTGGAGTAAGATATGATTCTTTGTTTTTAGGAGTAAAATTTGGGATGACATCTAAAGAATTTTATGCTCATTGTTGGGATTTAAATAGAAAAAAACTAATTACGCAAGGTCCATCAAATAATTCAGTTAGATATTATTTGCCTACTGAATCGATCGGTCAAAAAATTGAAATGTTATTTTATCCTGTTTTTGATAATGATATTGTTTATGAAGTTAACACTACATTTTCTTACACTGGCTGGGCGCCATGGAATAAAGAAACCAGTTCAGACTATTTAATTGATGAAGTAAGAGAAATTTTATCGGAATGGTATAATTCTAAATTTTATGAAATAAAAAATCCAAAAAATAATAGCACATTATATACAACTGTTAGTGGTAATAGAAGAATAGTAATTACAAAAGTTAGTGAAAGAGAGGTTAGGGCAAGGTACACAGATCTTACCATCGAAAAAAAAATTAAAAAGTGAGAAATTTATCTTTAGTTTTTATAGTTTTTATTTTATTATCCTCCTGTTCCAAAACGGAATTAAAACTATTTGAAAGATTATCTTCTTACGAAACAGGAATTTCTTTCAAAAACAATCTCTCCTTCAAAGAAGATTTTAATATTTTCACTTATAGAAATTATTATAATGGAGGTGGAGTAGGTTTAGGTGATATTAATAACGATGGTCTTCTAGATATTTATTTTACTTCTAATCTAAATGAAAATAAGTTATATCTAAATAAAGGAAACTTTCAATTTGAAGATATAACGAAATTAGCTGGTGTAGGTGGTGAAAAATCATGGAGTACTGGTGTAAGCTTAGCTGATATAAATGCTGATGGATATTTAGATATTTACGTTTCTAATTCAGGTGACATTAAAGGAGACAATAAACAAAATGAACTATTCATAAATAATGGAGATTTAACCTTTTCTGAAAAAGCTAAAGAATATGGTCTTGATGATAAAGGTTATTCAACCCATGCAGCTTTTTTTGATTTTGATAAAGATGGGGATCTTGATTGCTATCTTCTTAATAATTCATATAAAGGAGGCTTCAGAATTACTAGTATTGGAAGAGACCAGAGACCTGTTAGGGATCAGGTAGGTGGTGATAAATTTTTTTTAAATGATAATGGTAAGTTTATTGACATCAGTGAAAATGCTGGTATATATGGCAGTGTAATTGGTTTTGGTTTAGGTGTAACTGTTGGTGATGCAAATGATGACGGATGGATGGATATTTATGTTTCTAATGATTTTTTTGAGAGAGACTACTTATATATAAATAATCAGGATGGAACATTTTCTGAAAGCCTTGAAAAAATGATTAAAAGTATAAGTGCTGCTTCAATGGGAGCTGATATGGCTGATATTAATAATGATGGTTTATCTGAAATATTTGTTACGGACATGTTGCCCGAACCTGATGAGAGAATTAAAACAGTTACTACATTTGATAGTTGGGACAGACATCAATATATTAAGACTAGTGGATACTGGAATCAATTTACCCGTAATACTCTTCAATTAAATAATGGTAATTCTACATTTAGTGAGATTGGAAGGTTGACTGGAGTCGAAGCAACAGATTGGAGTTGGGGAGCTTTAATGTTTGATTTTCAGAATGATGGTAACAAAGATATTTTTGTAGCTAACGGGATTTATCAAGACTTAACTGACCAAGACTTTTTACAGTATGTTACACAAGATGAAGTTATTAAACAAATTGCATCGCCTGGTAGTGTAGATTTTCAGAAATTAATTGATTTAATACCGAGTGTCCCAATTTCTAATTATGCTTTTTTAAATAATGGAAACCTAGACTTTAGTAATGAAACTTCTAATCTAGGGCTAGATGAACCTAGTTTTTCAAATGGGTCAGCTTATGGTGATCTTGACAATGACGGTGATTATGATCTAGTTGTTAATAATGTTAATATGGAATCATTTATCTACAAGAATAACACTGATCAGTTATTTCCATTAAATAATTTTCTTAAAATAGAATTAGTAGGAGATAGTAAAAATATTAATGCTGTAGGTTCTTCTGTTACATTATTTATAGATGAAAATGTTTATTATTTAGAGCAAATGCCAATTAGAGGTTTTCAATCTACTGTTGATAACAGCCTAATCTTTGGTATTGGAGAAAATACAAAAATTGATTCTATTTTAGTTAAGTGGGATGATGGAAAAATAACAAAGAGATTTGATCTTCTGGTAAATCAAAAAATTGTTTTAACAAAAGATGATTCTAAAGAAAATTTAGATTTTAATGTAGAAAGCTCGAAAATATTTTATAAGGCCAATCAGGAAATTTTAAGTTATGTTCATAATGAAAATAATTTTGTAGACTTTGATAGAGATAGACTTTTGTTCCATATGAGTTCTTCAGAAGGATCCTGTATATGTGAAGGTGATATTAATAACGACGGATTTTTAGACTTATACATAGGAGGATCTAAAGGATATCCTGGTTCTATTTATTTATGGAATAAAAATAAATTTAAAAAATATAATTATCAGATATTAGATGAGGATAAAGAGTCAGAAGATACTGACTGTTTATTTTTTGATGCTAATTCTGATGGTAGGATTGATTTATATGTTTCAAGTGGGGGCAACGAGTATTCAATTTATTCTCCTGAATTGAGAGATAGGTTGTATTTTAATTTCAATAATGATTTTAAAAAATCTGATCAAATATTACCAGCTGGTTTATTTGAAAGCTCTTCTGTTGTTAAAAATATTGATCTAGATTCAGATGGAGACCAAGATTTATTTGTAGGTACAAGGTTAATTCCTCAAAAATATGGATTGCCTTCTAATGGTTACCTATTAAAAAATGATGGAAATGGCTCTTTCTCTAACATTACAGATGAAATTGCTGATGATTTAAAAGGAATAGGAATGATTACTGATGCTGAGTTTTTAGATTATGATTCAGATGGTGATTTAGATTTGATAATAGTTGGTCATTGGATGCCTATTACATTATTCGAAAATATAGATGGAAATTTCTCTTTAAAAAGAATAGAGGATTTTGAAAATACAAATGGCTGGTGGAATTCTATTAAGGTAGAGGATTTAAATAATGATGGTTTATTGGATATAGTTATTGGTAATCATGGACAAAACTCAAGATTTAGAGCATCCCAATCTAAGCCAATTACTATGTATATAAATGATTTCGATGATAATAATAGTTTAGAACAAGTAATTTTTCAATATAATGGAGATAGTTCTTACACGATGTCACTAAGGCATGACTTAGTAATGCAGATGCCAGGACTGAAAAAAAAATATCTCAAATATAATAGTTATAAAAATCAGACTGTTCACGATATATTCTCATCTGAAAAGGTAAAATCAAGTCATATAAATTATGTATTCGAGCTTAAGACTTCTGCATTTATAAATAATGGAAAAGGATTTAATAAATTAGAATTACCCATTGAAACACAGTTTTCTAATATTTATGCAATAGAAATTGAAGATTATAATAATGATGGATTTAAAGATATTATTCTAGGGGGTAATCTTTACGATGTTAAACCTGAAGTGGGTAGATATGATGCAAACTACGGTCAAATACTTTTAGGTAACAAAGATTTAAATTTTAAAGTCGCTCCTTATAAAACATCAGGTTTATTACTAAATGGTCAAGTAAGAGATTTTTCTACTTTAAGAAATTTAAGTGGAGACAATTATTTGCTAATTCTTAATAATAACGATTCTTTACAATCTTATTCTTTTTAAATGAAATTCATTTTTACATTTTTTTTGTTTATTCTAATTTCATGCAATCAGAAAGAAAAATTATTTACTAAGGTTCCACAAAATAAATCTAATATTGATTTTAGAAATGACTTAAAAGAAAATGATAAGTTCAATTTAGTTGAGTACCTATATTTTTATAATGGAGGTGGTGTAGCATCTGGAGATATTAATAATGATGGGCTTCTAGATATTTATATTTCATCAAATCAAGGTCTAAACAAACTTTATTTAAATCAAGGTGAATTAAATTTTAAAGAAATATCAAAATCATCNGGTGTNCAATCTGAAGGAGAATGGAAAACCGGTGTTTATATGGTTGATATTAATGGNGATGGTCTATTAGATATTTATCAGACCAGACTTGGGGGATATAAAAATATATCTGGAAGGAATGAATTATTTATAAATAATGGAGACCTTACTTTTTCTGAAAAAGCTAAAGAATATGGATTAGATTTTGAAGGTTTCTCAACACACTCAGCATTTTTTGATTATGATTCGGATGGAGATTTAGATATGTATTTACTTAATCACTCAGTTCATACTGANAGAAGTTATGGNAATTCNAATTTACGTTTTAATAAAAGTGAAAAATCAGGAGACAGACTATTTCGAAATGAATTAGATAAAGGTTCACTTAAATTCATAGATGTATCAGATCAAGCAGGAATTCTTGGAAGTAATATTGGTTATGGATTAGGAATATCAGTGAGCGATATAAATAGAGATGGTTGTGATGATATTTATATATCAAATGATTTTAGAGAGAATGATTACCTATATATTAATAATTGTGATGGAACTTTTTTTGAAAGTTTAGAAAGTTATATGAAATACACATCTAGATTTTCAATGGGAAATGATATATCGGATATAAATAATGATTCCTATCCTGATATAATGGTTTTAGATATGTTACCTCAAGACGAAAAAGTTTTAAAAAGTTCAGCAGGTGAAGACTCTTATGAGATATATAAAATGAAACTAGACTTTGGATTTAATAAGCAATTCACAAAAAANACTTTGCAATTAAATAATGGAAATAATTCTTTTTCTGAAATATCTCAATTGTTAGATATTCACGCTACTGATTGGAGCTGGTCAACTTTAATAGAAGATTTTGATCTTGATGGAAATAATGATATATACATCACAAATGGAATTGTAAAAAGACCAAATGATATGGATTATATTAGTTTTTTGTCTAATGAGGAAATTAGTGGTAGTCTACTTCAAACNCCTAATCTCACTAATAATGATCTTTTAGAAAAAATGCCAGATGGCAAAGTATCAAATTATGCATTTAAAAATGAATCAAATCTTAAATTTTTAGATGTTTCTAGAGAATGGGGGCTTGATTATTTAGGATATTCTAATGGCGCTACTTATGATGATTTTGATAATGATGGAGATCTNGATTTAATCNTTAATAATATAAATGATGGGGCTATATTATATCAGAATAATTCAAATAATATTGATGATATAAATCATATTAAAATAAATTTTGAAGGAAATTCTCATAATATTTTTGGAATTGGAGCGAAGGTTACCGTTTGGTCTAACGATAAAATTTATTATAAAGAGAATTTTTCAAATAAAGGATTTATGTCTTCAAGGTCATCGGGTTTAATTTTTGGATTAGCACAGTCAAATAAAATTGATTCACTATTAGTATTATGGCCTTCAAAAAAATCTCAAAAATTATTTTCATTAAGTTCAAATAAAACCTATACTCTAAAAGAAAATGAGGCTACTTATAAGCCAAAAAATGCAAATAATAATCAAAAGATCTTCAATGATTTAACTGATAAGATTCAATTAAATTATTCTCATGAGGAAAATCTATTTAATGACTTTAATAGAGAGAGATTAATACCTTATATGATTTCTAGGGAAGGTCCTGCAATAGCTGCAGCTGATATAAATGGTGATAATATCATAGATATTTTCATTGGTTCACCTTCTTTTCAGGAATCTCATATTTTTATGGGAAATAAAAATGGTAAGTTTATAAAAACAGAACAAAAAGATTTAAGCGAAGATTATTTATCNGAAGATGTAGATGCTATTTTTTTTGATATTGATAATGATAAAGATTTAGATCTTTATGTTGTTAGTGCAGGAAACGAGCTTCCCCAAACAGCTAATAGTTTGAAAGATAGATTATATATAAATGAGAATAATTCTTTTAAAAGAACAAANGATCTTGATCAAATAACTCAGCATAATTCAGTTGTAATNAATTATGATTATAATTCCGATGGTTATGATGATTTATTTATCGGGGGTAGAGTTATATCAGAAAGATATGGCGATTCTCCAAAGAGCTATCTTCTAAAAAATCAAAAAAATGGAACTTTTAAAATAGATAGGATTTTTGAAGAAATTGGAATGATAACCGATGCTAAATGGGAAGATATAAATGGAGATGGTCTTAAAGATTTAATTACATGTGGAGATTGGAATAATATAAATCTTTTTTATAATGATGGAAAAAATTTAAAAAGAGATTCTTCATTTATTGGGAATGATATGTTTGGTTGGTGGTTTTCTATCGAAACTGCAGACTTTAATAATGATGGCAGAATGGATATAATTATAGGTAACCAAGGTAATAATACTAAATTGAAACCCACTGAAAATAGCTTGGTAAAAATGTATATTGATGATTTTGATAATAATTCTAGAGTTGAAAATATTATCACTTATAATAGAAATGGAAAGGAATACCCATTAGCAAATAAAGATGAGTTAACAAAAGAACTCAATTATTTAAGAAGAGATTTTTTTTACTATAAGGACTTTGCAGGATTAGAAATTGATGAAATATTTTCTAATGATNTTTTATCCCAAAGTAAAGTTTTGTTTGTAAATAATTTTAATTCTTTGGTATTATTAAATAAAGGGTCAGAGTTTGAGCCAATTAATCTACCTTTAATTTCCCAAATATCCCCAATAAGAGATATTCAAACTTTAGANTATAATNATGATAGTATNATAGATNTTTTACTTGTTGGTAATAACTCAAATGTATCTACTTATTTNGGTTCTTTTGACTCAAGTTATGGTATATTATTAGAGGGCAAAGGAGATGGTACTTTTAATTATATTAATCAGAAAGAATCGGGTCTAAATCTAAAAGGTGATATAACTAAAGTTTTGCCTTTAGATAAAAATAAATCTAAATTTGTTATTGGAAAAAACAACGATAAAATCTCAATAATTGGTTTAGTTGATGAAAAATAATATTATACTCTATTTAACTGTAATCCTACTTCTTTTTTCATGTTCTTCTTATGAAAGATATAAGGAAAATATAAAGTTTTATAATAGTCCCGAGCTATTTCATGATTCAATGCAAAAGCTAACTGATGTTATTGTTTATGATATTTTTTCNCCTCCAGTAGCATCTAGAATTTATGCATATCCCAGTATTGCAGCATATGAGGTTTTAATTAATGATAATTTAAATTATAAAAGTTTTGCGGGTCANCTTAACGGATTAGATCCTATTCCTAAACCAGATCCTAATAAAGAATATTCTTTTCCTGTTGCAAGTTTACATGCTTTCTTAACTGTTGGAAAAGACTTAATTTTTTCTGAGAATAAGATTGANTCATATCAAAATGAATTACAGGAAGAATTTAAAAAGATGGGAATTCCTAATGANATTTTGATGAGATCAATTGAATATGGTGAATCGGTTGCAGTACATATTAAAAAATGGTATGACAAAGATAATTATAAACAGACTAGATCTTTTCCTAAATACACAATTCAAAGAGGAAATGATTATTCATGGAAACCCACTCCTCCAGATTATATGGAGGGTATTGAGCCTCATTGGAATAAAATTAGAACATTAGTTGTAGATTCTTCCGATCAATATATGATTGAACCTCCGCCTGAATTCAGTTTGAATCAAAACTCAAAGTTTTATAAAGACTTAATAGAAGTCTATGAAATTGGAAATAATCTTTCTGATGAGCAAAAAGAAATAGCAAGTTTTTGGGATTGTAATCCTTACGTGTCNCACCACAAGGGTCACGCTATGTTTGCTACAAAAAAAATNACTCCAGGTGGTCATTGGATTGGTATTACAAAAATTGCAACAAAAAAAGCTAATCTAAATCTTATGGAAACTATTCAAACATACGCACTTGTTTCTATTAGTCTTTTTGATGCATTTATAATTTGTTGGGATGAAAAATGGAGAAGCATATTAGTAAGACCTGAGACGGTTATAAATCAATATATAGATAGTGAATGGATACCATTTCTGCAAACACCCCCTTTCCCTGAGTATACTTCAGGTCACTCTGTTATATCAAGATCTGCTGCAAAAATTCTTACACATCTTCTAGGTGATAATTTTGAATTTTTAGATACATCAGAAGAAAAATATGGGTTACCTGCTAGAAATTTCAAATCTTTTATACATGCTTCAGAAGAAGCTGCAATTAGTAGAATTTATGGGGGTATACATTATATGCCTGCAATAACATACGGTGTAGAGCAAGGCGAAAAAGTTGGAACTCATGTAATTAAAACTTTAATCACCAAACAAAATTTACTTTCTAAAAATTAAATATGAAATATATAGTTGCACTAGATCAAGGAACTACAAGTTCAAGAGCTTTATTAATAGATGAGAATGGTAAATTAAAAGGGGTTCAACAAAAGGAGTTTAAACAAATTTATCCTAAACAAGGATGGGTAGAGCATGACCCAAATGAGATTTTATCAACTCAGATTCAGGTATTTGAAGAATTAGTGAGTTCAATTTCACCTGAGGATATAATTAGTATAGGAATTACCAATCAAAGGGAAACAACAGTTATTTGGGATAGTGAAACAGGTAAACCTCTTTATAATGCAATAGTATGGCAAGATAAAAGAACGTCAAACATATGTGATCAGATGAAAAAAGATGGACTGGAATCTTATGTGAAAGAAAATACTGGACTGGTTATTGATTCTTATTTTTCTGCAACTAAAATAAAATGGATTATTGATAATGTTGAAGGTGTAAAATCAAAGATTAAAGAAAATAAAATTTTGTTTGGGACTATTGATTCATGGCTTATTTATAATATGACATCATTTAAAAATCATGTCACTGACTATACAAATGCGTCTAGGACAATGATTTATAATATCAAAAACCTAGAATGGGATAATGAGTTATTAAACTATCTAGGAATCCCTAAATCTATTTTACCAAAAGTTATTAATTCCTCTTCAGAATTTGGTCACTTTACTTATAAAGGTCTAAAAATCCCAATAAATGGAGTCGCTGGTGATCAACAAGCTGCTTTATTTGGTCAAGCTTGCTTTGAAGATGGAATGGTTAAAAACACATATGGAACTGGATGTTTTCTTTTGATGAATACTGGAAAATTTTTTAAGTTATCAAACAATGGATTAATATCAACATTAGCTTGTTCTTTTGATAACAAACCAAATTATGCTTTGGAAGGAAGTGTTTTTATAGCTGGTGCTGCTATTCAATGGCTTCGAGATTCATTGAAAATTATTAATAAAGCATCTGATACAGAAAAGATTGCTCTTTCCATAGAAAAGTTAGAAGATATTTATGTAGTTCCTGCTTTTGCTGGATTAGGTGCTCCCTATTGGGATATGTATTCAAGAGGAGCAATTTTTGGATTAACAAGAGATACTGGTAAGGAACATATAATTAAAGCAACTTTAGAGTCTCTAGCTTATCAGACAAAAGATATAATAGATGTTATGGAAAAAGATTCTGGTCTTAAATTAACATCTTTAAAGGTAGATGGAGGTGCCTGTATGAATAATTATTTAATGCAATTTCAATCAGATTTGCTAGGTTCTGAAGTTAATCGACCTGAAATAATTGAAACTACAGCTATGGGAGCAGGTTATTTAGCTGGACTTAAAAGTAATATTTGGGATAAGGATCAGATAATCAAAAATCAAAAAATAGACAGGTCATTTAATTCAAAAATTAAAAAAATGGAGAGGGAAATGATGTATAACGGTTGGAAAAAAGCAGTTAATCGAACTTTCAATTGGATAGAAAAATAAATTATTTAGATACTACTCTAAGATCAGAATATAAAAAACACATATCTAAAAATACCTTTGACATTCTTGTTATTGGAGGTGG
>NZVP01000070.1 GCA_002697405.1 Flammeovirgaceae bacterium | reverse complement strand
AGTAAGCTCTTCTTCTGCCTCAGTTGTTAACTCATATATATCGTCTTCTTGAGAATCGGATAATTCTTCTTCCTCATTAGTGTTACCCTCATCCATTACATCTTCGCTAGATTCATCTTCAATTATATCTTCTTCTTTTTCATCTTCTATCTCTAACTCTACCTCATTTTCCTCAAGATTTTCTTCTATAGACTCCTCTTCTTTTTCTACAAAAATGTCCTCTTCTTTCTCTGAATCATTAATGTTTTCTTCTACAGCATCTATGCTTTCAGATATCTCATCGAAATTAGCCTCTTCTCCAATAATGTCTAAACCTGAATTTATTTTATCCTTCAATTCATTAATATCTTGGATAGTATTGTCTCTTAGAGACTTGATACTTTCATATTCTTCCTTGATTGTAGATAACTCTTTTCTAGCATCATTAAGAATCCCTTTAGCATCTTCTTTCGCATTCTCAACAATATTTTTTCCTGTATCTTCTGCAGCTTTTAATGTGTTAATAAGTGATGACTCAACACTTTTAAATTTTTCGTTTTCAGTTTTTTGCTCTGATATTTTATTTTCTAAATCAACAATCCTACTCTCTAAAATTTTAAATTCACTGGCTAGTATTTGTAGATAACTATCAACTTGAGATTTATCATATCCACGAAAACCTGAGTTAAATTTTTTATTAGAAATATCTTCTGAGTTGAACTGATTCATTGAAATATGAATTTAAATAAAATCATGCAATTATTATATAATTTTATATTAATAAGATGTTACATGAGCATAATTAAAAAAATTTCTAACGCTGAATCCATCATTTGGATCTGGAAAATAGACGAATCATTAGAGAAATTAATTGATTTAACAAATCAAACTACCGATATAAAAAATGAAATTAAGAAAAAAGAGTTCTATGCCTCTAGAATTTTAATTGAAAAAATGTGCAAGGAATTGAATATTAAATTCAATGGTATTAAAAAAGATGATAATGGTAAGCCTTACCTTATTAACTCAAAATATCATATATCTATTTCTCATAAATTTCCTTATGTAACTTCTATTTTCGATAATAAAGCATGTGGTGTTGATATAGAAAGAATTGATAATAAAGTAAGAAAAATAAAGTCTAAATTTTTAACAGAAAATGAAGAAAAAAAGATTGGAGATAACCTTAAAAAATTAGTTGAATACTGGTCAATTAAAGAGTCTACCTATAAAGTAGAGGGTAAAACAATTCCTCTAAAAAAAATAAATGTTAATCAAAAGTCTAAGAGTCTTTACGAAAGCTTTGCAAATGGAAAAAATTTCAAATTATCAGTTTTGGAAATTGATAATCATATACTTAGTTATACAACTTAGTTTTCTTTCTGTTTTTTTAAATCTCTTTCTATTTTCTTTCTACTTTTCCCTAAAGGCGCAAAGAAATGTTTTGGGTTTTCATTGATATGCTGTAACAGTTTGTCAAGATCGTATGCTGTTTGATTGAGATTATTATATAGTGAATCATCTGATAAAAGTAAGGCTAAAGTTCCACCCTCACCAGACTCTAAATCATCGAAAACGCCATTCATAGAGGTTAATAAGACATCTATCTGATTAAAAGTATTTTCAAAATTTACTTTATTTAAAGTAGAAATCATATCATTTGCACCCTCAATAATTGGATCTATATCTTCTAATTTTTTTGATAAATCAGTAGTTAGGTTATTTAAATTATCCAGAGTATTTGTAATTGTAGATTCATTTGATTCAATAAGATTATTTGTATTTGATAGTACATCATTTAAATTATCAAGTGTAGTTGTTATCATATCCCCACTCCCTCTTAGACTCGCTAAAATATCATTGAGTCTACTAATAGTTACACCCAGATTATCAGTAATTGGTGTAGCTTTCTCTAAAAGTTCAGAAAGTCCACCAGCAATTTCAGCATTAATAGTATCTCCATCATATATTGGGTCAGATATATCTCCAATATTTAAAATGATTGCTTTACTACCTAAAAAGTCATTACTACTTAGTGTAGCTATGGAGTTTTTTCCTATAATCAAATCCTCATCAATATCCATACTAACTAAGATTTTATTATCCTTATCTTGTAAAATATTAATATTGCTCACTCTTCCAACTGTATATCCATTTACTATTACTGGATTAGCTACAATTAAACCATCTACATTTTCGTAAACTGCGTAGTATCTATTTATTGGTGAAAAAAAATCTATTCCTTTTAAAAAATTTGACCCTAAATAAAAGAAAACTAGGCCAATTACTCCAATTATACCAACTTTCAGTTCCTTATTCATAAATTAAATTTAGCTAATTTGATTCTAAAAACTTCTTATAATCTCGAATTGCTCTAAAAATAGCAGAAGCAATATGAACTTGATGAGTATTAGTATTTAATTTTTTTTCTTCTTCTCTGTTTGAAATAAAACCTGTTTCTATGAGAACGCTTGGCATTGTAGTCATCCATAAAACAAGAAATGGAGCTTGCTTTACTCCCCTATCATGCAATCCAACACGTTTTGAAAATTGTTCTTGAATCAAACTAGCTAAAATTGCACTATTATCAATTTTTGATTTTTGAGTTAGGTTTAGCAACATTATAGATTCTGTAGAATTAGGATCAAAGTTTTTATAAACTTCCTCAGAATTTTCTTCAAGCTCAATTACAGAATTTTCTCTTTTTGCAACATTAAAATTAGCATTTGATTTACTCAAACCCATGATAAATGTTGATGTACCTCTAACTGAGGGTGAAGTGAAAGCATCGCAATGAATAGAAATAAATAAATCAGCATTTTTAGAATTAGCAATTTGAGCTCTTTTATTTAAAGTCGGGTATGAATCGTCTTTTCTAGTATAAATAACTTTGACATCAGGGAGATTTTCATTAAGTATTCTACCTAAATGTAATGAAATCTTTAAAGCAATATTTTTTTCATATGATATTTTTCCAACAGCTCCAGGATCTTTACCTCCATGTCCAGCATCAATTACAACTGTCATAGGCCTGTTTTGTGATCGATCTAGTGAGTTAAAAGAAGTTAAAATAAGCAATAAACCCAGTAAAATTGATATATTAATTTTTCTCATTACAACTTATTAAGCCTATACACAATAAATTTGTAGTAGCGTAAATTTATAAAAAAGCAATATATTTATGAAATTGAGAAATTTAGTTATTTTCTTATTTCTTGTTAATCCATTTGTATCATTCTCTCAGATGGAATCAGATTCCCTACTGTCTTTAATGGAGATCGATACTCTATCAAATAATGAGATTGATTCTATTGCTAATACAAGTGAGATTGAAACTACTATAAACTATAGTGCTAAAGATTCTATTTTCTATGACCTTAAAAGCCAAAAAATAAAATTATATGGCGGTTCAAAAATTGATTATGGTGAAATTAATCTTGAAGCTTATGAAATTTTAGTTGATTGGAATGATAAGACTTTAGACGCAAACTTTATATTAGATTCAATAGGAAAAAAAATTGGTAAACCAATTTTCTCAGAGGGAGACCAATCTTATGAAACAGATAAAATCACTTATAATTTTGATAGTAGAAAAGCAAAAATAAAAGGAATAGTAACGCAACTTGATGATGCTTACATGCAAGGGGAAGATGTGAAGAAAAATGAGGAGGATGAATTATTTATTAGTCATGCTATGTATACAACATGTAATTTAGAAGAACCTCACTTTCACATATCATCTAGTAAAATCAAAGTTATACCAGGTAAAAAAGTTGTTTCTGGGCCTTTTCATCTAAAATTTGGTAATGTGCCTACTCCATTAGGTTTTATATTTGGAATGTTTCCTCAACCTAAAAAAAAGGTTTCTGGATTAATAATGCCTAATTATGGAGAAGAGAAAAGAAGAGGGTTTTATCTAAGAGATGGAGGATACTATTTTGCAGTTAATGATCATTTAGATCTAAGGTTAACGGGCGATATATATTCCAAAGGTAGCTATGGTATGACTTTAGGAACTAATTATAAGAAAAGATATTCCTACAGTGGAAACTTAAGGTTTAACTATAACAAAAGTAAGCTCGGAGATTTTGAGAATCCAACTACATCTAATGATTTTTCTTTCTCTTGGTCACATTCTCCAGATACAAGAGGAAAGTCTAGCAGATTTTCATCTTCTGTAAACTTTCAGACCAATTCATATAATCAAAATAAAAATTTAGTTTACTCGAATTTTAATGAAAGTATTAATGCTCAATTCAATTCAAATATTTCATATTCTAAAACTTTTAAAGGCAGCCCATTTAACCTATCTGCCAATTTACGTCACTCCCAAAACGTTCAAACCAAAAAAGTAAACTTAACTCTTCCGGATATAAGCTACAATATGAGCAGAATATACCCATTTAAAAATATAGGAAAACTAGGAAAAACTGCTTTAGGAAAAATAAGTATTAGCCATAGGTTTAATGGTAAAATTGAATTAACAAATGGATCAGTTGGAAACTCTCTTGGTGGATTAAATATCATCAATTCAGGAAATAATTTCTCGGAGCAAATAGATTTTAATATGGATAATATTAGTTCAATATTAGACAGATCTAAAATTGGAGGAAAACATACAATTCCAATATCAACTTCATTTAATTTATTAAAATATTTCACTGTAAGCCCTAGTGTAAACTATAATGAAATTTGGTATTTTAAGAAGCTTAGCTATAATTATAATGAGCTAGAAAATGGGATTGAAATTGATACAACAAATTCATTTCAAAGAGCATGGTCCTACTCATCTGCATTTGCTCTTTCTACTAGAATTTATGGAACTGTATTTTTTAAAAAAGGTAAAATAAAGGCAATAAGGCATGTTATTTCTCCTGAAATATCTATGTCATTTAGTCCAGACTTCACAAAACCAAAATATGGATATTATGAAAATGTTCAAATAAATAATGAAGGAGACACCAAACTTTTAAGTAAATACGAAAATTTTTTATTTGGTTCTCCTAGAATTGGAAGCTCAGCATCAATGAATTTTTATATTGGAAATAACCTAGAAATGAAAGTACTTGATAAAAAAGATACAATAAATGGAACTAGAAAAATTAAAATTTTTGATAACCTTGCTTTCTCTAGTAGTTATAATTTTTTAGCTGATTCTTTTAGATTAGCTCCCATTAGATTTAGTACAAGAACTTCTTTTTTTAAGAGGTTAATAAACTTAAGTATTTCAGGAAATATTGATCCATACACATTTAGATTAGATAGTATATCTGAAAGCGCAACAGGAATTAAAAATGTATACCAAAGAAGAGTTGACGAACTAGCATATAAAAACAACCAAGGTATAGGTTCTCTAGCATATATAAATATGGCACTTGGTTTTAGGTTTTCAGCAAAAGATTTTCGAAGTGATGATGATGAAAAAGAATCTTCATATGGAACAAGAGAGGAAATTGATTATATAAATTCAAATATTGCAGAATATATAGATTTTAATGTTCCGTGGTCGATAAATGCAAGTTATAATCTTAACAGAAGAAAAATTGGATTTAGAGATCCCTCTATTACCCAGACACTTACATTTTCAGGCGATGTTAGCATCTCAGAAAAAACTAAAATTTCATTTAGATCTGGTTATGATTTTAAATTTAAAATGTTAACACAGACCAGTATAAACGCAACAAGGGATTTACATTGCTGGAGGATTAATTTTAGTTGGGTGCCTTTTGGTAGGTTCCAATCATATAACCTTTCAATTAATGCAGTATCCGCATTACTTCAGGATTTAAAACTTGAAAAGAGAAGCAGATTCTTTGATAACCTCTAAGACTGCTCAGGTTTCATTTGTGGGAAAAATAAGACATCTTGAATAGATTCAGAGTTTGTAAATAACATAGTTAATCTATCTATACCAATACCTATACCAGCAGTTGGTGGCATTCCATATTCCAAAGCTATTAAGTAATCTTCATCTAAAACCATAGCTTCTTCATCTCCTCTTTTTCCTAATTTAACTTGATCTTCGAACCTCTTCCTTTGGTCAAGTGGATCATTTATTTCTGAAAATGCATTACAGATTTCTTTACCATTACATATCAACTCAAAACGTTCAACTAAACCATCTTTAGTTCTATGTTTTTTAGCCAACGGTGACATTTCTAATGGATAATCAGTGATGTATGTAGGTTGAATTAGATTTGGCTCACATTTTTCTCCAAAAATTTCATCAATTAACTTACCTCTACCCATTGTTTTATCAACTTTTATCTTAAGATCTTTACAAACCTTTCTGATAGACTCTTCATCCAATTCACTAACATCTACTCCTGCATACTTTTCAATTGCTTCATACATAGTGAGCCTTTTCCATTTTTTCCCAAAATCAATTTTATTATCCCCAAACTGAATTGATGTTGAATCATTATTAATTTTTTTGACAATTCTTTTAAACATATCCTCAACAAAATCCATCATCCATATATAATCTTTATAAGCCACATAAAATTCACATTGAGTAAACTCAGGGTTATGAAATCTAGACATTCCTTCATTTCTAAAGTCTTTAGCAAATTCAAATACTCCGTCAAATCCTCCAACAATTAATCTTTTTAAATATAATTCATTTGCAATTCTTAGGTATAGAGGAATATCTAATGTATTATGATAGGTTTTAAAAGGTTTGGCTGCTGCACCACCATATATTGGTTGAAGTATGGGTGTTTCAACTTCTAGAAAATTATTTTCATTTAAAATACTTCTTATTTCATTAACTATAAGAGCCCTTTTTATAAATATATCTCTAGATTCAGGATTTACAATTAAATCGATATATCTTCTTCTATATTTTAACTCGGTATTACTAAAAACATCATGCTTTTTTGATTCTCCAGATTCGTCAATAGTCTCCTTAACTACAGGAAGAGGTCTGACAGATTTAGATAAAACTTTTAATTCTTTTACATGAATAGATACTTCTCCCATCTGAGTTTTAAATACAAATCCACTTATACCGATAATATCTCCTAAGTCTAACTTTTTTTTGAATATTGTATTATAAAGAGTTTTATCATCACCTTCACAAATATCATCCCTCCTTACATATAATTGAATTTTACCTTTTGAGTCTTGTATTTCAGCAAATGAAGCAGATCCCATTATCCTTCTAGACATTAATCTACCTGCTAATACAACATCTTGAAAGTTTTTTTTCTTTTCATCAAAATTATTTTTTATATCATTAGAGAAGGTGTTTACTTGAAATGTTTCTGATGGATATGGATCTATACCTAAATCAATAATTTCTTCTCTCGCTTTTCTCCTTTGTTCTTCTTGTTCGCTTAAACTCATAATTTCAATTTAATTGTTTTCTTCTATTTATTTCATTTTTTATCAATGTAAATTGTCTGTTGCTCTGACCTTTTACTGAACTATTTTCATTTGCCCGTCTTATTAGATAAGGAATAGTTTTTTCTATTGGTCCGTAAGGTATAAGTTTTACTACATTATATCCAATGTCAGATAAAGTAAAAGATATATTATCACTCATTCCAAAAAGTTGAGAGAACCATACCCTATTATCATCTGATGAAATATTATTTTCTTCCATTAGTTCCATAAGGTATTTACAGGAATCTTCATTATGACTTCCAATCCATAGAGATGAATAATCAATATTATTTATTGTAAATCTCAATGACTTATTAAATTCTCTATCTGTCATTTCTTTAGATGGCTGGATTGGACTAGAATATCCTTTTTCAATTGCTCTATCTCTTTCTTTTTCCATGTATGCGCCTCTAACTAATTTTACACCGTAGTAATATTTTTTCTGTCTAGCCTCTTTAATATTTTTCTTGATTTTATCAAGTGTACCAGTTCTATAACATTGGTGAGTTAAAGAAATTACAGTTGACTTTTTGTTATACTTTTCCATAAGTTCAATAGCTAAATTATCAATAGCATCTTGAATCCATGTTTCTTCGGCATCTATCAAAACCTGAACATTATTTTTTATAGCTGAGTCACATAATTCTAGCATTCTTGATTTGAATGAAATATATTCTTGACTCTCATAGCTTAATTCTTTACTTGAAATCTTTTCTAATAAATTAATATCCATAAGACCCGTACACTTAATTGCTATAAAAGGAAGCTTCTCATGACCTAAAAAATCAATTATATTAATACAATCATTTTTATAATTTTCAAATCCTTCAAGAGAGGATTCAGCTTCAACAGAATATTCAGGCATAGCACTGATGTTATACTTTTTTAATGATTTGAAAGTGCTTTTACAATCATTAATTGTCTCTCCACCACAAAAGTGATTGAAAATAGTTTTTTTAATTATTGTTTTAAAAGGTAGTTTCAGTTTAAGTACTAATAATAGAAATGTATTTCCAATCTTAGTTAATATTGGATAGTCAAGTACAGAAAATAAAAAATATGCTTTTCTTAATTCAAAATTTGACTTATTAGTAAAAGCCAATTTTGTGTTATTAAATAAGTTTTTTGTACTTTTGTCCACTTATCTGTTGTATGGTATAATATTTAGAGCAAAAATATAATAGAAATGAGCAAAAAATTAAATATAGACCCAATTAATAATTGGATAAAAAAAGATAATGACCCTTTAATTATTTCAGGGCCTTGTAGTGCTGAGACTTATGATCAGCTTTATGAGACTTGTAAACAGTTAAAATCACATGGAATTAATCTCATGAGAGCAGGTGTTTGGAAGCCTAGAACTAGGCCAGGCACATTTGAAGGAAACGGGGAAGAAGCTCTTAAATGGATATCTGATATTAAAAAAGAATTAGGCGTACAGTTTGCTGTTGAGGTAGCTAATACAAATCATATTGAACTATCATTGAAATATGGAATTGATATTTTATGGATTGGTGCTAGAACAACTGTTAATCCTTTTTCTGTCCAAGAAATTGCAGACTCGGTGAAGGGAACTGATACACCAATACTTGTAAAGAATCCAATTAATCCAGATTTATCTCTATGGATGGGTGCACTTGAGAGAATTAATAAGGCTGGTATCAAAAAATTAGGTGCTATACATAGAGGATTTTCTATGACTGGAAGCTCAAAATATAGATATGTTCCTTTATGGAAAATTGCTATTGATTTAAAGAGTAACCTACCTAATCTACCTGTAATATGTGACCCTTCTCATATATGCGGAAATAGAGAGATGATCTTTGAAACTTCTCAAAAAGCTCTTGATTTGGGATATGATGGATTAATAATAGAATCTCACATTGATCCAGATAATGCATGGAGCGACGCAAAACAACAAGTTACTCCAGAAGTATTATCAAAGATGAAGAGTGATTTAAAAACAAAAAATTCAAATGAGGAAGATAAATCATATAACCATCTTTTAAATGAAATCCGAGAAAGTATTGATGATGTTGATAAAGAAATTATTGATGTGATATCAAAGAGAATAGAACTAGTAGAAAAAATTGGTGAATTTAAAAAAGAACAGGATCTAACAACATTTCAAGTTGATAGATGGAATGAAATTTTTAAATCTAGACTTGATTGGGCCCTAGAAAAAGGACTCGATAAAGACTTTATAGAAGACTTATATAAAGTTATTCATCTAGGTTCTATTAATGTTCAAAATAAAATTATAAATAAGAAAAAGGCTAATTTTAAAATATGATTCCAAATCATATTAAGATTGGCAATGCTGAAAAATTTATTTCTCAGTATATCACTGAACATAGCTTCTCTAAAATAGGATTTCTAGTTGACAGTAATTCAGCTGATCATTGTCTAAAGCAGATTGAACAAAAATTCAGTTTTGATTTTCATGTAATTACAATAAGTGATGGAGAGGAAAATAAAAACTTATCTACTTGTGAAAAAGTTTGGCAAGAACTAATTAATCTAAAATTTGATAGAAATTCTCTTTTAATTAATGTTGGAGGAGGAGTAGTTTGTGATTTAGGAGGGTTTGTTGCATCTACTTATATGAGAGGAATTGATTTTATAAATGTTCCTACTACCCTATTATCTCAAGTTGATGCAAGTGTTGGGGGAAAATTAGGAGTAGATTTTAATAATTTAAAAAATCTAATAGGAATTTTCAAAGAACCTAGTTGTGTAATTATTGATACAAACTTTTTAAAAACATTATCAGAAAAAGAATTAAAATCTGGATTTGCTGAAGTCATTAAACATTGCTTAATCAGAGATAAAAAAATGTTTGATAAAATTTCTAAATTCATGTGGAGTGAAAATAATTGGGATGAAATAATTAAACATTCTATATCCATAAAATCTGAAGTCGTAAATAAAGACTTGAAAGAATCAGGCTTAAGAAAAATATTAAATTTTGGACATACAATTGGCCATGCTATAGAAACAACATATTTAAATAAATACAATAAAATGCTTCATGGAGAGGCAATATCTATAGGATTGATTTGTGAGTCATATATATCCTATCATCATCAAAAAATAAATTCTAGTGATCTTAAACTAATAACAGATTATATTTTTAATATATATAAGCTACCAAAATTAGATTCAGTTGAAACAATAGTTCAAAATACATACCACGATAAAAAAAATATAAATCAAAATATTAAGATATGTATTTTAAATGGCATTGGTGATTGTGAATATGATATTAAAATTAATGAAGATTTGATATATAAAAGTTTAGAATATTATAATCAAAAATGTGATGAATAATTATAATATTTCTTTTATTAAATCACCTTCTAACATAGAAATTAATTTAAATTCATCAAAAAGTGAGAGTAATAGACTTCTCATAATTAAGTCTTTATCTGACGACAATATTAAATTAAGCAATTTGTCTAAAGCTAATGACACAATACTTCTAAATAAACTGATTAAGTTAAATTCTAATAGTATTTGGGATGCTGAAGATGCTGGCACAACCATGAGATTTCTTACTTCTTACTTAGCACTTCAAAAAGAAAAAGTAATATTAACAGGAACTGAAAGAATGAAAAAAAGACCAATTAAAATTTTGGTTGATGCTTTAGAAGAAATTGGTGCAAAAATTGAATATCAAGAAAAAAAAGGATATCCTCCTTTAATTATTAATAAAAAAATTTCTCAAAATAAAAACTCTATATCAATAAGAGGAGATATCAGCAGTCAATATATTTCTTCACTATTAATGATTGCTCCTATTCTTAAAAATGGATTGATTATAAAAATAATATCCCCTTTTTATAGTAAACCATATGTGATGATGACCTTAAACCTTATGAAAAAATTTGGGATAAATTATGAGATATCTAAAGATAGTATTAGTATAAAAAATCAAAAATATAAGGAAGCATCATATAAAGTAGAATCTGACTGGTCAGCAGCAAGTTACTGGTATAGTTTTCTTTCTATAAATAAAATGTTTAAAGAAATTAGACTAATAGGCTTAAGAAAAGATTCCTTTCAAGGAGATCAAATTATAAAAAAAATAATGTCTCTTTTTAACGTTGAAACTCATTATAATGAAGACGGAGTTATTCTCAGAAAAAAAGATTTAAGTTGTGATTATTTAGAGCTTGATTTTAAAGATTGTCCTGACCTTGCTCAAACTATTTTAGTAATAGCAGCATTTCATAAAACTAAGCTAAAATTATATGGTGTAGAAAGTCTAAAAATTAAAGAAACAGATAGATTGCTAGCGATGAAAATAGAACTAAATAAAATTGGAGTAAATTTTTTTGATGATAATGGTATTTGGACTCTAGAAAGAAGAAATAAGCCCTTTCCAAATAAAGTTTCTATAGACACATATGAAGATCATAGGATGGCTATGGCTTTTGCGCCTCTTGCAACCGAATTAGATTTAACAATTAATAATCCTGGAGTGGTAAATAAGTCTTATCCTAGATACTGGGATGATATGAAAAAAGCAGGATATAAAATTATTTAATATACCTAAAGTCTTGATCCTTTTTAATAGCTAAGACTGATTCGTACATTAATTTTATACAACTTTCTACATCATCTTTATGAACAGTCTCAACTGTTGTATGCATGTATTTTAATGGTAAAGATATTAAAGCTGATGCTACTCCATCATTAGAATATGCAAATGCATCAGTATCAGTACCAGTAAACCTTGAAGCAGCCATTAGTTGATGATTAATTTTATTCTTTTTTGCTGTATCAATAAGTAATTTTAAAAGGTTGTTCTGAACTGCTGGTCCAAAAGTTAAAGCTGGTCCATCTCCAGATTTAATATCCCCACTTTTTTTCTTATCATACATTGGAGAATTAGTATCATGAGTTACATCAGTAATAATTGCTACATCGGGATCAATTCTTTCTGCTATCATCTGAGCACCTCTTAATCCAATCTCCTCTTGAACAGAATTCACAACGTATAAACCAAAATCTAATTTTTTCTTATCTTGATGTAATCTTTTTGCTACCTCAGCAATCATAAACCCTCCCATTCTATTATCTAAAGCTCTACCAGTATAGTATTTTTTATTTAGCTCCATCAGTTCATCTTCGAAAGTAATAACACAACCAACATGAATCCCTAATTTCTCTACTTCTTTTTTTGATGAACATCCAACATCAATAAATATATTTTTAAGAGAAGGTGTTTCTTCTGTTTTTGGATCTCTTACATGAATTGCTGGCCAACCAAAAACTCCCTTTACAACACCCTTATCAGTTTGTATATTAACTCTTTTAGAAGGTGCTATTTGATGATCTGACCCACCATTTCTTATTACATAGATGTATCCATCATTTGTAATATAATTCACAAACCAAGAAATTTCATCTGCATGAGCTTCAATAACAACTTTATATTTTGCTTCAGGGTTAATCACTCCAACCACAGTGCCGTAAGTATCAGATATATAATCATCAATATACGGTTTAATATAGTCTAACCAAATTCTCTGCCCAGAAGACTCAAATCCTGTGGGTGAATGATTATTTAAATATTTATATAAAAATTCTTCACTTTGTTTATCCATTATTCTTTTATTACGTAAAAAATATCTTCAGACTCTTTTTTCATTAGATACTCTTCTCGAGCATATTTTTCCAAAAGTTCTTCATCACTTTCAAATTTCGTTCTTTNTCNANNGNNACTTTATNAATTTCTTTAACATAAAATTCTTTCTGNGNATTTAATTCAGANAGTTTNTNNGANANCCTATANCTATTNATNAATCCATTNGANTCAATAATNGTCATCCANAANANAAAANATANAAAGAAAAGGAAATAGAAATTTTTAAAGAGATCTCTTATNTTTTGNTTAATCATGAATCAAATATATAAATTTATTTAGAAGGAAATTTTGCTTTNTCACCTAAATCCTCTTCTATTCTAAGTAGTTGATTATANTTTGCTATTCTNTCNGATCTTGACAATGANCCTGTNTTTATCTGACCAACATTCAAACCAACTGCAATATCAGAAATAGTAGTATCTTCTGTTTCACCTGATCTATGAGAAACTACGGCTGTCCANCCTGCATTTTTTGCTAAATTAATAGCATTTATTGTTTCGGTTAATGTTCCAATCTGATTTGGTTTAATAAGTATAGAATTAGCACTTTTTTCTTCTATAGCTCTTTTTAGATATTTTAAATTTGTAACAAGAAGATCATCACCAACTAATTGGCATCTATCCCCAATTTCTTTAGTAAGCATGTTCCAACCTTCCCAATCATTTTCATCAAATCCATCTTCTATACTATCAATTGGGTATTGATCTACTAAACTTTTTAAATAATCAACCTGATCTTCAGAACTTCTAATTTTTCCATTATTACCTTCAAATATTTGATAATTATACTTCCCATCTTTATAAAACTCAGATGCAGCACAATCCATTGCAAGAGTAATCTCTTCACCCGTTTTGAAACCAGCTTTTTCTATAGAAAGTAAAATGGTATCAATAGCCTCTTCAGTTCCACCAGTAAAATTAGGAGCAAAACCTCCTTCATCTCCAACAGCCGTACTTAATTTTTTACTTTTAATAATAGATTTGAGAGTATGAAATATTTCAGCACCATACCTTAAAGCTTCACTGAAAGAATGTGCACCAACTGGCCTTATCATAAACTCCTGAAACGCTATAGGGGCATCAGAATGAGATCCACCATTAATAATATTCATCATAGGAACCGGCAATAAGAAAGCATTGTCACCTCCTAAGTATTTATATAATGGTTTATTTAAAAGATTTGCAGACAGGTGAGCACAAGCTAAAGAAACTCCAAGTATAGCATTTGCTCCAATCTTTGATTTATTATTTGTTCCATCTAATTCTATTAAGAGCTTATCAATTTCTTCTTGATTGTTACAATCTTTACCATGTAGTTCTTTTGATATTATTGAATTTATATTTTCTACAGCTTTATTGACTGATTTTCCAAGATATTGATTACCACCATCTCTTAATTCTACCGCTTCATTCTCTCCAGTTGATGCTCCTGATGGAACCGCTGCTCTACCAATTACATCTCCAGAAAATATATCTACTTCAACAGTTGGGTTTCCTCTAGAATCTAAAATTTGTCTACCTACTATTTTTGATATTTTACTCACTTCTTAATCATATTTATAAAATCATCAAATAAATATCTAGAATCATGGGGACCTGGTGATGACTCTGGATGATACTGAACAGAAAATGCCTTTTTACCTTTAACCCTTATTCCTTCAACTGTTTCATCATTTAAGTTAACATGAGTTAATTCTAACGATTTAGACTCTTTTATTTCATCCATTGAAACAGCAAAGCCATGATTTTGAGATGTCACTTCTGATTTACCAGATTTTAAATTCTTTACTGGATGATTTATACCCCTATGACCGTTATGTAATTTATATGTAGAGATATTGCATGCCCTAGCAAGTATTTGATGCCCTAAGCATATACCAAAAATTGGCTTTTCATTATCAATTATTTCTTTTACAGTATTAACAGCATAGTCCATTGAAGCAGGATCGCCTGGTCCATTCGAAATAAAAAACCCATCTGGATTCCAAGATTGCATATCTTTATAAGAAGTTTTTGCAGGAAAAACCTTACATAAAGCTCCTCTATTACTAAAATTATCAAGAATAGATTTTTTACAACCTAAATCTAAAACTGCAATTTTTGTATCAGCTTTTTCGTCACCATAAGTATATTCTTTCTTTGTTGTAACTTGTGAAGAAAGTTCTAAGTTTTTCATAGGTGGGACTTTGCTTAACAAATTTTTAAGCTTTTCTATATCCAAAGTTTCACTAGATATAATTGCATTCATTGCTCCTTTATCTCTTATATACTTAACTAATTTTCTAGTATCAATATCAAAAATCGCCACAGTATTATTTTTAATAAAATATTCCTCTAAACTTTCATCAGAGTTAGACCTACTATAGACTTCAGAATATTCATTAATAATTACACCGTTAATTTGAGGTTCTTTACTTTCTTGTTCATTATCTACAGTACCATAATTGCCAATATGTGAAGAAGTATTTATAATAATTTGACCAAAATATGAAGGATCAGTATAGATTTCTTGATAACCTGTCATTCCTGTATTATAACATATTTCTCCAGTTGCAGTACCAATTTTTCCGAGTGAATTTCCTTTGAAGACAGAACCATCTTCAAGTAACAAAACAGCAGGTTTTCTAGATATTAATCCCATTTTTTGTCAAAAATATATAATAAAAAAGGGATTAAATAAATTTAATCCCTATAAATTAAAAAATTTTAAAAAGTACTATTTAGACTTCTTATCATCTTTAGGTTTTTTCTCTTTTTTTTCATTTTTTTTTGGTGCTTTTGAAGTATCCTCTTTAACACTAGCTGTTGACTTTTTTCTTCTTCTTCTTCTTGACTTAGAAGCTTTCTCTTTATCATCACTACCAAGTAATAAAGTATTATAGTCAACAAGTTCAATAACACACATTTCTGCATTATCACCAAGCCTAAAACCTGTCTTGATTATTCTAGTATAACCACCAGGTCTAGAAGCAATTTTTTCAGAAACATTATTAAAAAGTTCAGTAACTGATTCCTTATTATTAAGTAGAGAAAAAACAGTTCTTCTTGAGTGAGTAGTATCTGTTTTTGCTCTAGTTAAGATAGGTTCAATATATTTTCTAAGAGCCTTAGCTTTTGCAACAGTAGTCTCGATTTTCTTATGAAGAATAAGAGATGAGGCCATATTTGAAAGCATAGACTTTCTGTGCGGTGCTTTTCTACTTAAATGATTAAACTTTTTTCCGTGTCTCATTGAAATTAATTAATCTAAATTATACTTAGATAGATCCATACCAAAATTAAGCCCTTTATTATCAACTAGTTCTTCAAGCTCTGTTAATGACTTTTTACCAAAATTTCTAAATTTCATCATATCAGAAATTTCAATACTTACAAGATCTCCAAGTGTTTTAATATCAGCAGCTTTTAAGCAGTTATATGCTCTTACCGATAAGTCTAGATCGTTTAATGATGTCTTTAGAAGTTTTCTCATATGAAGTAATTCCTCATCAACAACCTCTATTTCATCAGAATTATCTTCTGCAAACTCCATATCTTTATCAGAGAATAGATAAAAATGCTTAATTAATAATTGAGCTGATCCTTTCAAAGCATCCTCAGGATGAATTGAACCATCAGTTTGAATATCTAAAATTAATTTCTCAAAATCAGTTTTTTGTTCAACTCTTGTATTTTCAATACTATACTTCACATTAATAATAGGAGTAAATACAGAATCAATAGAAATAAAATCAACATCTGAAGATGAACTATTTTCCTCAGAAGAAACATAACCTCTTCCTTTTTCAACTCTTAATTCGATAGAAAATTTAATCTTTTTACTTACCGAACATATTTCTTGGTCAGGATTAAGAACTTCGAATGAACTTGTAGCTTTAGAAATATCAGCACCAGTCATAACTCCTTTTTTATCAAAAGAAACAACAACNCTCTTNTCAGGGCTATCATTAGTAGNTTTAAATCTAATTGTTTTAAGATTTAAAATAATCTCTGAAACATCTTCAACAATACCATCTATAGTNGAGAATTCGTGTTGAATACCAGGAATTTTAATTCCAGTAACAGCATATCCTTCTAAAGAAGATAATAGTACTCTTCTTACTGCATTACCAATCGTTAGGCCATAACCTGGTTGNAAAGGTGAAAATGTGAAAATTCCGTGAAAATCATCGGCTTTTTCCATTACTATCTTATCTGGTAATTGAAATGAAAGTAGTGACATAATTTTTATAATTTATTTATACAATATTTTATTTAGAATATAATTCAACAATTAACTGTTCATTAATATTCTCTGGAATTGACTCTCTATCAGGATAGGTTACAAGCTTACCTAACAAAGATTTATCATCCCATTCTAACCACTTATACTTATTAGCACTTTTATTAGCAATGCTAGAAGATATAGCAGTTAAAGATTTTGACTTTTCTCTTACAGCTATCATATCACCTTCTTTCAAGGTATATGATGGGATATTTACAAGATTTCCATTTACTGTAATATGTTTATGAGTTACTAATTGTCTAGCTGACCTTCTTGTAGGAGCAATACCTAATCTATAAACCACATTATCCAATCTAGCTTCAAGTAATTGAAGTAAATTCTCACCAGTAACACCATCCTTNCTGGAGGCTTTATCAAACATATTTCTAAACTGTCTTTCAAGAATTCCATATAGATACTTAGCCTTTTGCTTTTCAGCAAGCTGAATAGCNTATTCAGATTTTTTTCTCCTTCTTCCTCTTCCATGTTGACCTGGAGGATGTGGCTTTTTTTCCAATGCTTTTGTATCACCAAAAATTGGCTCGCCATATTTTCTTGAAATCTTTGATTTTGGTCCAGTATATCTTGCCATTTTTTATAATTTAAACTCTTCTTCTTTTTGGAGGCCTACATCCATTATGTGGTAGAGGNGTAACATCATTAATTGACATAACATCAAGACCAGCATTTTGGATAGCTCTAATTGCTGAATCTCTTCCTGCACCAGGGCCTTTTATAAAAATATCAACTTTCCTTAAGCCAAGCTCATAAGCAGATTTAACAGCATCTTCAGTTGCGATTTGAGCAGCAAAAGGTGTATTTTTTTTAGAACCTCTGAAACCCATTTTACCAGCAGAAGACCAAGAAATAACTTGCCCAGTTTCATTAGTTATTGAAATAATAATGTTATTAAATGAGCATTTAATATGAGCTTGCCCATTTTTATTTACAACAACTACTCTCTTTTTAGATTTATCTTTTTTCTTATTCATTATTTAACTGCTTTCTTTTTATTAGCTACTGTTTTTCTTTTCCCTTTTCTTGTTCTAGAATTATTCTTTGTTTTTTGACCTCGAACAGGTAAACCTTTTCTATGTCTTAAACCTCTATAGCATCCAATATCAAGTAATCTCTTAATGTTTAATCTAACTTCTGATTTAAGATCTCCCTCTATCTTGAATTCTGTTGAAATTATATTTCTAATTTTATTAGACTCTTCTTCTGTCCATTCAGATACTTTCTTATCAACACTTATACCAGCTGCATTTAAAATTTTTATAGCAGAGCTTCTGCCTAAACCAAAAATATAGGTTAAGGCTATTTCACCTCTTTTATTATCTGGAATATCTATACCTGCAATTCTCATAATTATCCTTGCCTCTGTTTAAATCGAGGATTTTTTTTATTTATTACATAAACCTTTCCCTTTCTCCTAATGATTTTGCAATCACTACTTCTTTTTTTAACTGATGCTCTAACTTTCATTTTATTTATATCTAAATGTTATTCTAGCTTTTGTTAAATCATAAGGCGACATCTCTAGTTTTACTTTATCTCCAGGTAAGAGTCTTATATAAAACATTCTCATCTTACCGGAGATATGAGCTGTAACTATGTGCCCATTATCTAACTTTACTCTAAACATAGCGTTTGATAAGGCTTCAGTAACAACACCATCTTGTTCTATTGCTTTCTGTTTTGCCATAACTAAACGCTTCTTCCTTTTATTTTACCTGATTTCATCATGCCATCATAATGTCTCATCAGTAAATAACTTTCAATTTGCTGAAGTGTATCTAAGATTACACCAACCATAATCAGCAATGATGTTCCGCCATAAAATTGAGCAAAGCTCTGGTTTATACCAAACATCATAGCAAAGGCAGGTAAAATAGCTACCACAGCTAATAAAATCGAACCCGGCAGAGTAATTCTATCCATCACATTAGATATAAAATCTGATGTTTCAGGACCAGGTTTGATTCCCGGAATAAATCCGTTATTTCTTTTCATATCATCAGCCATCTTGTTTGGATTAACAGTAATTGCAGTGTAGAAAAATGTAAATGCAATTATCAATACTGCAAAGGTTACGTTATACAGCCAAGACTGCATGTTTGAAAAAGAGGTTGCAATATATTGAAAAAAATCTGAATTTTCGGCAAACTGGAGACCAATTATAGCTGGTAAAAACATGAGTGCTTGTGCAAAAATTATTGGCATTACACCTGATGAATTAACCTTTAGAGGAAGGTATTGTCTCTTACCCCCGTATAAGCTACTACCAACAACTTGCTTAGCGTATTGTACTGGTATTCATCTAATTGCTTGAACTAACATAACAGTAAACATTACTACTAAA
>NZVP01000069.1 GCA_002697405.1 Flammeovirgaceae bacterium | reverse complement strand
TTAGATTGTTCTATAGGTCCTAAAAACATTTCATACATTCTAAGTGTATCTGCACCAAACCTAGATATAATACTATCAGGATTTACAACATTACTTTTAGATTTTGACATCTTTTCTGTTTCAAACCCACACACATACTCATTGTTTTCTAAAATAAATTCAGCTTCTTTGTATTCTTTAGACGATTTTTTAAAAGCTTCAAGATTTAATCTATCATTTTTAACAAGATTTACATCTACATGAATTTTTGTATAATCGTATTTTTCTTTTAGATTATAGGATACATATTTGTTAGTTCCTTTTATTCTATATATAAAATTTGATCTACCTAAGATCATTCCTTGATTTACAAGTTTTTTAAAAGGTTCGGATGTGTTTACATAACCTAAATCAAATAAAACTTTATGCCAAAATCTAGAGTAAAGTAGATGAAGGACAGCGTGTTCAGCTCCTCCTATATATAAATCAACTGGCATCCAGTAATTAATTTTTTTATCGTCAGCAAATTTTTCTTTGTTATTTGGATCAAGATATCTAAGATAATACCAACATGATCCTGCCCATTGAGGCATTGTATTAGTTTCTCTTGAGTAAATAACACCATCAATATCAACTTTTGTCCAATCTTTATTTCTTGCAAGTGGTGAGGAACCATCATCTGTCGGTAAATAACTTCCGACTTCTGGTAGAACTACAGGAAGATCTGATTCATTAACAGAAATTCTTTCGTTTCCATTATGTAAAATTGGAATTGGTTCACCCCAGTACCTTTGCCTTGTAAATATCCAATCTCTTAATTTATAGTTGATTGTTTTTACTCCCTGATTTTTATCTTCAAGTAATTTTATTACTATTTTCTTAAATTCAACATTTGACTTCCCATTATTTTCACCAGAATTAATCATTTTACCATCTCCAGTAAAACATTTTTCTTTTGTTTCATGATCAATAACTTGGGTTATTTTCAAATCAAATTTTTTAGCAAATTCATAATCCCTTTCATCATGTGCAGGCACCGCCATTATTGCTCCTGTTCCATAACTAGATAAAACATAATCAGATGTCCATATAGGAACTTTTTCATTGGAAATAGGATTAATAGCATAAGCACCTGTAAAAACACCTGTTTTATTTTTTTCGTTTTCTTGCCTTTCAAGTTCACTTTTTGTTGATGCTAAATAAACATATTTATCTACTTCATCTTTATAATTATCAGTTGTTATTTTATTTATAAGAGGATGTTCAGGGGCTAAAACAAGATAAGTAGCACCAAAAATTGTATCAGGTCTAGTAGTAAATACTTTAATATTATCTTTTTTGTTGACATTAAAATTAATTTCTGCTCCTTCTGATTTTCCAATCCAATTTTTTTGAGATATTTTAATGGATTCAGGCCAATCTAGTGAGTCTAAATCTTCCAGTAACCTTTCTGAGTATTCAGTTATTCTCATTACCCATTGTTTCATTGGTTTTCTAATTACTGGGAAACCACCTCTTTCACTTACACCACCAATTACTTCTTCGTTAGAAAGCACAGTTCCTAATTCTTCACACCAGTTCACATCAACTTCATCAATATATGCTAATCTTTTTGAGTCAATGAAATTATTTTTTTCATCGTCTTTTAGATTAGATGGAATTTTTAACTCAGTTATATCACAAGCTTTATTTTTATTAACATCAAAATAACTATTATAAAGTTTTAAGAAGATCCATTGAGTCCACTTATAGTAATTACTATCACTAGTTTTTACCTCCCTATCCCAATCAAATGAAAGACCNAGAGTATTTAATTGCTCTTTAAATCTTAGAATATTTTTCTCTGTAGTTTTTTTTGGATGTTGACCAGTTTTTATTGCATATTGTTCAGCAGGAAGNCCAAAAGAATCAAATCCCATTGGATGAAGCACATTAAATCCTTCAAGCCTTTTATATCTAGAAATTATATCAGATGCAATATAACCAAGCGGATGACCAACATGGAGTCCAGACCCAGATGGGTANGGAAACATGTCCATCACATAATATTTTGGTTTGTCATTTATTTCTGACTTATATGTTTTATTCAATGCCCAATTATCTTGCCATTTTTTTTCTATTTCCGAAAAATTGTATTTAGTCATTGACATCTTACAAAATTAGTATTAAAATGTTTTAATTTATTGAAATAAGAGGTATTTCATTTCTTTCGAAATACCAGAGTGACAGGAACACCCTCTAATTGAAATTTTGTTCTAAGTTTATTTAACAAAAATCTTTTATATGGTTCTTTAATATATTGTGGCAAATTACAGAAAAAAGCAATTGTTGGAGTTTTAGTTGGTAATTGGGTTATGTATTTAATTTTTATGTATTTTCCTTTTGTTGCAGGTGGGGGATATTTCTCAATTTCTGGAAGCATTTGATTATTTAATTGAGAGGTAGTTATTTTTTGTGATCGGTTTTCATATACACTAATTGCAGACTCAAGAACTTTATGAATTCTTTGTTTATTCAATACAGAAGTAAAAATTACAGGTGCAAAATTTAATGGACTGATTTTATTATTAAGTCTTTCTTCAAAGTCCTTAGCACTATTTGTATCCTTATCAACCAAATCCCATTTATTTATCATTAATATTACTCCCTTTTTATATTTTACTGCTAGCGATAATATGTTCATGTCCTGACCTTCAAAACCTTGTACCGCATCAATCATAATTATACATATATCACTATTTTCCATGGCTTGAATAGATCTCATTACTGAATAAAATTCAATATTTTCTTTAACCTTCGCTTTTTTTCTAATACCAGCAGTATCAGTGATTATAAATTCCTTTTTAAATAAATTATACTTTGTATCAATGGAATCTCTTGTTGTTCCAGATATATTAGTTACAATATTTCTTTCCTCTCCTAAAATGGCATTTATAAATGATGATTTTCCAACATTTGGTCTTCCTAGTATAGAAATCCTTGGTAAGCTTTCATCATTATTATTTACATTATCATCTAACTTATTAATAATTAAATCTAGTAATTCACCAGTGCCAGATCCACTAATTGAAGAAACTGGAATAATGGGCGTTTCTTTAAGCCCTAATTCATAGAATTCATTCGAATTTAATTCTAATTCATAGTTATCAGCTTTATTAGCTACTATAATTATATCTTTTTTAATTTGTCTGATAACTCTAGAGAAGTCGTTATCTAAAGTTGAGAGACCATTTTTACAATCAACCATAAATAAAATAACATTTGCTTCATTTAATGCTAAAACAACTTGGTCTTTTATTTTTTTTTCAAAAATATCTTCTGTGTTTTCTACGTAACCACCTGTATCAATTACTGTGAACTTTTTACCATTCCACTCAGACATTCCATAATGTCTATCTCTAGTTACTCCACTTTCGTCATGAATAATTGCTTGTCTTCTTTCAACTAACCTGTTGAAAAGGGTTGATTTTCCTACATTTGGACGTCCTACAATAGCAACAATATTACTCATTAAAATAAGTATTAATTAAAAGGCGAATTTAATTAATACTTATTAATTGAATATTATTTTCTAGAATCATTGCATTTATTTTATCCAATTCAGAGTCTTTAATTTCATTCCATTTTTGAAGTTCTACATCAATCAATTTAACTAACTCATCTCTAACACCATACATTTGATCAGTAGGCTTGAAATTTCCTCTACCTGCAACACTTGATAAATGAGCAAGTTTATTATTTAATCTAATTGGAAAATTAAGCGGATCTTGACCGCTTCTATTTTTTGTTTGATATAAGTTCTCTTCAATTTTTGTAATTCTTTTTATAATATCTTTAATTGAATTACTTATTGATTCATGACTATCATCAAGTTTTCCATTTAGACTATTTAATTGATNTCTAGTTGATCTGATTTGTTTAATAGACTTATGGATTTCNGTTACTTTATCTCTAATCCCAATCAAAAAATCAAATTGTTCTTTAAGGTCTTCATTTGNAGATAAACTTCTTTCATCTTTTAATATATTAAAAGATTCTATCATACTTGATTCTCCAACATTAAGCTTAACATAGTATGTTCCTGGGTAAGCTTTTGGACCAGTCAATCCAGCNGCCCACATAATAAGTCCATCAAAACCTTCAGCATTATCATANCTCATATTCCANACAAATGAATTCTTTTCACCATCTAATTNTANNGGTGATTTTTTATTATTTANGGAATATTTTTTAATCATATTTTGATTTTCATCTAAGAATTCTAGTGAAATATCTGAATTATCATCAANTAATTTTTTATCAATATTAAAGAAAACTTCAACGCCATTATGATGATTTTTTCCTTGGGTAGATGAAGATCCTCCCCAACTTGGATATCCCATTCTGTAACTATCAATGGGTTTAAATAAATGAAAATCATTATTATGATTNGAATTATTTAATTGGTGTAAAGGAGTAAGATCATCAATTATCCAAATTGATCTTCCCTGAGTTGCAGCAATTAAATTATTGTTTTTAATTGTCATATCNGTAATTGGAACTAGAGGAAGATTTATTTGAAATGACTTCCATGATAATCCATCATCAAAAGATATAAACACTCCTGATTCAGTTCCACTATAAAGTAATCCTTTTCTNTNAGGATCNGCTCTTAAAACTCTAGTATAGAAATTATTAGGTATACCATTAATGATTTTAGTCCATGTTTCTCCATAATCTTTTGTTTTAAACATATAAGGTTTAAAATCTCCATTCTTATAAAGTGTTCCTGCTACATATAAACCACCTTTTGAAAAAGGATCTGGCTCTACACTATTCCACATAAGATATTTTGGAGCATTTGGTGGAGTTACATTTTTCCAGTTTTCACCTCCATTTGTAGAAACATGAATCATCCCATCATCTGAAGCAGCCCAAAGTAGTCCCTCTTCGTATGGTGATTCACATGCTGCAAATATAGTTGCATAATATTCTACTGCAGTATTATCTTTAGTAATAGGTCCTCCAGAAGGTCCTTGTTTTTCAGGTTCATTTCTAGTTAAGTCAGGGCTAATTACTTCCCAAGTTTGACCTTCATTTTTAGTTACATGAAAATAATTTGAAGTTGTATAAAGTTTATTATTATCATGAGGAGAGAAAAATATTGGAAAATTCCATTGAAAACGATATTTCATATCCTCAACACCATGGCCCATTGGATTATTTGGCCAGACATTTATAGTTCTTTCTTCTCCTGTACTATGATCTAATCTTGTTAAATATCCTCCGTAACTTCCACCAAAGACAATATCAGGATTATCTGGTTTTGCAGCCATATGTGCACTTTCTCCTCCCGCAGATGATTCCCAATCTCTTTCTCCAATTCCACCAGAATTTACTCTATGTGGAACCCTTTGAGTGCTATTATCTTGTTGAGCAACAAGAATATTATAAGGGAAACTATTATCAGTAGCCACTCTGTAATATTGTGCTGTTGGTTGGTTCATATATGTAGACCAGCTAAGTGCAGCATCATTACTAACTTGTGCTCCACCATCATCACCAACGATTAATCGTGAGTTATCTTTAGGGTCAATCCATAAATCATGGTGGTCACCATGAGGCGTTCTATATCTATCAAATGATTTACCTCCATCTTCAGACCTCCAAAATGCAACATTCATAACATAAACTCTATTTTCATTTTGAGTGTCAGCATAAACTCTAGTATAATACCATGCTCTTTGTCTTAAGTTTCTATCATCATTTACTCTTTTCCATGATTCCCCTCCATCATCTGATCTAAATAATCCACCATCTTTATTTTCGATTAAAGCAAATATTTTCTTAGGGTTAACCGGAGAAACGGAAACTCCACTTATTCCCCATAAACCACTTGGAAGGCCGTCATTGCCTGAAATATTTTTCCATGTATCTCCACCATCAGTAGATTTCCATAAACCTGATCCCTCACCACCACTTTCTAAGCTATATGNNGTTCTTCTTATATTCCAAGTAGATGCNTANATAATTCTAGGNTTATTCTTATCAATTGATATNTCAACAGCTCCTGNTCTTTCNTTAGAAAACAANACTTNTTTNNATGANTCACCACCATCANTTGATTTGTAAATACCNCTNTCATTACTATTTTTAAATAGATCTCCAATTATTGCTATATAAACTATATCTGGATTTTTGGGATGAACAGCTATTCTACCAACNTGTACTTGATCAATGTCTAAATTCATCTTTNTCCANGTTTCACCAGCATCATCTGACTTCCAGAAGCCTCCATAACCAGGAGAAACATTTCCTCTNACAGTTTTTTCACCAGTNCCTACATANATTATATTTGGGTCTGACTCACTTGCTGTAACTGCTCCTATAGANCCTCCAAAATATCCATCAGAAATATTTTTCCATGTAACACCTGAGTTAGTTGTTTTCCATACNCCNCCNCCNGTNGCACCAAAATAAAANGTGCTTTTNGAANTAGTAGANCCNGTAACTGTAGCAGATCTACCTCCTCTGTATGGNCCAACTGATCTCCAATTAATNTCTGGAATTTCNNANGAAATTGTATTTGANNTTGAATTATTCTTCCTGTTTTTTCTTTGNGNTAAAACATCTGAAGAAATTATAAAAAGTATTAGTATAGATAGTATTTTTTTCATTTTGGTATTATTTATTCNTTTAAAAATATTTATTTTTTTAATTCAATCATAGATAAACTATTATTTAATGTTTTATATANAATAATNGAATTGCCATAATCNAGAATAGATACTTCATTTTGATTAGATATTGGATTTANATAATAGTTTAAATTTTTATCNAGAAAATATGATTTTTTAATNNNANTNTCTGTNAANACTAAGAAATTTTCATTTTTACTTAGATTATAAAACTGAAATTTTAGTTTTTCAATATTCTTAAAGTTTATNTTGTTTTCATCTTTGAATAAATTATAATTATCATAAGAAATAATTGNAGGACTTTTTCCACTTGCTTCTTGAATCATTTTGAATTTTGNATCTTTNTCATTTCTATACTGATCTTTAGAAGANANAATTTTTCCTTCTAAATTTATTTTATAAAGTTTTCCATCNTCACTTAAAATTTCNAANAAACTTTTAGCTGAATTACTTGANGATNNAAGATGAATTTTATTAGTTAAATCNNTATCTAATTTNACAGGAAATCCTTTATAGTTTATTCCTCTTCTATTTTTTACATAAATATCACCATTCTTCTGTATTATAATTATATAATCTTTTCCTCTGACTCTTGTGTGAATAGGAGCTTGTACCAATTCGTCTTCCATTAAAATAGGATTCCATCCATTTAAGGTTTTTCCATTCTTATCATAAAAATAGATTTCGCCATTTTTATGAGATGATATAATTCTATATCGTTTAGATTTATCATAATCAATTATATTCAAATGTTGAATAGGTGACTTTGATGGATTCTCAAAAGGAAACCCTATTAATGAATTTCCTTTTCTATCAAAACCATATATTTTGTTTGAACTAGCAAATACAATTTGTTTTTTATTGTTTTTATAATAATCTATTACGAATATTTTAGATATTATCTTTTCTATTGAGTCAGACCAAATTGGTTCTAAAGAATTTGATAAGTGATAAACTATATTTTTCTCATCTTGTATTATAACTTCNGGTTTATTATTAATATGACTAAAAATGATATGAGGTTTTGAAGATAAATTGTTTTTAAATAAATATTCATTTAAAGAATTCTCTTCCTGAACCACATAATTTTCTGTATCAGTTTCTAACAGATTTAAACTCATATAATATTTATTTTGAATTTTAGAGAGCTGTAAAGATGTAAGTCCAATACTAGAATTATTTATTGGTAATAATTTATTAATATCAAATACTAATAAACTATTATGTGATTCATTTAACTGTTTTTGGAACTTGTTGAAATTTAAATTTTTAATCCAAAAATCTTTATTTATAAGCATAGATTTAACTTCTTTTAATGAGTTATAATTTTCTGTTATTATCATAAACTTTTCATACTTAAAATAATGATAATCGACATCTGTTTTTTTGATTTTTGCAGCAGTAAAAATCTCTTTATCATTGAAAGAATAAATATCATCATCAATTTCCTTTTTGTTTTTTATTTTTAAATTATCTGGAATATTAATTATTGAAATTTCAAAATATGTATTTGAGTTTAGGCTTTCAATTAAAGCTTTGCTAAATCTATTTGAAATTAGATTTTGATTATTTTCCTCAGATGACATATTAGTATATAAAATAGTATTAGAGGGAATGAAATTAAGTATAGAATCATTTTGATTTTCATTTGTGAAATTATTAGAATCTATTTTAGATGAAAAGCCATTCATTCTAACCAATCCATTGCTCATCTCAATATCAAAAAATGATTTTTTTGGTAATGATTTTAATGAATTATTAAATAACTCTTGAGGGAAAATATTTAATAATATTTTTTGTATATCCTTTAGGTTTAAATAAATATTTCCAAAGTCATTTTTAATCTTAACTTGAGAAAATAAACTAGGATTGTTTTTTTTAAATATCANTTCNGAATTACTNATACTTCTNATTATATCTTCTATAATTAATGAATTAGTTGAATAANCTGAAATATTATCTAAAAATGNAAATACATGATTTTNATCATTTTTTTTTGCCTCAAANATTATCTCTCCATTCAAATTTCTTTNGTTTATATCATAGNCTTTATTTTTTAGATTNTCNATAATGAAATNTTCATCTAAGTTTTTTTTATANCTTAAATAAACGGGCTCTAGGGTCTTATTTGATAAGTTAAAATATGATATTATTANTTTATTATCTCTAAGATATTCTTCTAACTTCCCATCAATAAAATTATCAAAATCATTATAATCATCAATAATTGATTTTATAGAATTTATTAATTTAGATTCTTTTAGCTCAAATAATATTTTATCCCATTGAGAATTTGGNTCATCTAATTCTATAATTAGAGTGGATTTATCTGGAATAATATCCCAGAGATCAGTGCTAGATTTTTTTTGATTGTAGAAAAAAAATAAAAAAAAGGAAAACAAGAGAAAAATAATGAATAAGGATAATCTTTTTTTCATCTTAAATCTTAATTTTGATTTTAATTTATCAATTAGTTTTTACTATTTAAATTTACTGAAATTATATGAAGCAATATCATAATCTCTTACGAACAATTTTAGAAAAAGGAGAGAAAAAATCAGATAGGACTGGAACGGGGACAATAAGCGTATTTGGCCACCAAATGAGATTTGATTTAAGTAAAGGTTTTCCATGCATTACTACAAAAAAATTACACTTAAGATCAATAATTCATGAACTCTTATGGTTTCTAAAAGGTGATAATAATATTAAGTATTTAAATGAAAATGGTGTTAGAATATGGGATGAATGGGCAGATAAGGATGGTAATCTAGGCCCAGTGTATGGAGTTCAGTGGAGAAGATGGCAAGGAAAAAACGGCGATACACATGATCAAATAAAGAAGTTAATTAAAGATTTAAAAGAGAACCCTCATTCTAGAAGACACATCATAAGCGCATGGAATGTTCCTCATATAGATACAATGGCTTTACCTCCTTGCCATACAATTTTTCAATTTTATGTTTTAAACGGTAAATTATCCTGTCAACTATATCAAAGAAGTGCTGATGTTTTCCTAGGTGTTCCTTTTAATATAGCATCTTATGCATTATTAACGATGATGGTTGCTCAAGTATGTAATCTAAAACTAGGTGACTTCGTTCATACATTTGGTGATGCACATATATATTTAAATCATTTAGATCAAGTTAAACTTCAGTTAGAAAGAGATTTTTTTCCTTTACCAAAAATGAAAATCAATAATAAGGTTGATGATATCTTTTCATTTAAATATGAAGATTTTGAATTAGTTGATTATCAGGCTCATCCACATATTAAGGGAGAGGTTTCAGTATAATTATTTTGTTGTTTCTTCTTAAATTCTATCTTTGCAACGTTATTAAAGAAAGAATTTAATAATTTAATCATCTAATAAGTATGTTAAAACTCATAATCTTAATTTTCTTTTCAACAAGTATCTATGCTCAATCAAATAAGTATTTGGAGCTTTCTTTAGAGGAATGTATTGAGATTGCACTTGAAAACAATCTTCAATTGAAAAGAAGCATTATTAATGAAAGATTACAAAAAGTAGGGTATAACCAATCTATTTTACAGCAGACACCTACATTAAATGTCTTTTCAAATTATGGTAATAATTATGGTAGATCCATTGATCCAACTACCAATACTTTTATTTCTAATAATTCAAACTTTTCTGGAGTTAATGCTTCAGCTAGTCTCAATTTATTTTCTGGTTTTTCTGTTAGAAATAATATTAAGAGATCTAAAACCCTTCTTGAAAAAAGTGCTTTTGATTTAGAAAATACTAGAAACAACGTAATGCTTAGTGTTGTAAGTTCATATTTAAATGTATTATTAAGTACTGATAGGCTAGATAATGCAAGATTTCAATTACAATCTACTCAAGAGCAATTAAGTAGAACTACAAAATTAGTTGATGCTGGTTCTATAGCTATTACTAACAAGCTAAACTTAGAAGCCCAAGTTGCTGGTGATGAACTTGCATTGATTCAACAAGAAAATAATTATAGATTGACAGTTCTTCAGTTAAAACAACTTTTGTTATTAGAAACAAATAAAGAAATAAAGATAATAAAACCAAATATTGAGTTAACCCCATCAACTGTTATTGATTCTGATCCTGATGAAATTTATTCTGTTGCTATTAATGTATTGCCTGAGATAAAAAGTGCAGAAAAAAATGCTCAATCTAGTTTATATGATCTTAGAATATCTAGAAGTGGAAGGTTNCCTACTTTGAGTGTGTCTTCAAATTTTAGTTCTAACTATTCAAGCTTTGCAAATAGGGAAAGAGAATTTTATGATGGTTTTTCAATGCAACCTACTACTATCGGATATTTAACAAATAATCCCCTACAAACTGTATCATCTCTAACATTGGTACCAAATGTTGTAGGTTCTGATAAGGATTTTACTCTATTAGAGCAATGGAAAGATTATCTTAGTAAATCACTATCTTTTTCTATTTCAATTCCAATTTTTAATAGATATCAAACATCNTCGAATATAAAAAGAGCTAAGCTAAATAAAGAAATTGCAGATATTAGTGTAATTGAAGCGCGAAATCAAGTAAGGCAAACTATTGAAACCGCATACAATGATGCTCTTGCTGCTTCAAAATCTTTTACGGCATCTCAAAAGCAAGTTAGAGCACTTGAAGAATCGTTTAGAATTATAAAAAGTCAATATAATCTAGGATCAGTAAATTATACTGAATATCAAATTTCAAATAATAATTTAGTTAGAGCAACAAATGATTTATTGATATCTAAATATGATTATATTTTTAAATTAAAAGTTTTAGACTTTTATCAAGGAAAAAAATTAACTTTTTAAATATGAAAAATAAAAAAACATTAATAATAATTGGGTCTTTAGTGATTGGAGGAATTTTATTACTAACAATTGGTAAAAGATTAGAGTGGTTTGGTGGAGTAAAACCTATTGAAGTAGAAGTTAAAGAAGCATCTAAAGGTAAAATTACTGAATTAGTTACTGCATCAGGTGAGATTCAACCTGAGGTAGAAGTTAGAGTAAGTCCTGAGGTTCCTGGTGAGATAATTGAACTTACTATAATGGAGGGAGATTTTGTAGATGAAGGTAAATTATTAGTAAGAATAAGACCAGATAACTTTATTAATGCTTTAGAAAGAGCTAAGGCCAACTATAATCAAGTAAGAGCTAACCTTTCTAGTTCTAAATCTAATTTATCTAGATCTGAAGCTCAGTTTTTAAGATCTAAACTGGAATTTAATAGACAAAAATCTTTGTTTGAACAAAATGTAATTTCTGACTCAGAATATGAAATTGCTGAAACTAATTTTAAAGTATCTACACAAGACTTAGAGTCCAGTAAACAAAGTGTAAAAGCTAGTGAATATGTTGTTAGAAGTGCAAAAGCAACAGTTGATGAAGCTGAAGAAAATTTAAGAAAAACAAGCATTATAGCTCCCATGACCGGTACAGTTTCTTTATTGAGTGTTGAGTTGGGAGAAAGGGTAGTTGGTACATCTCAAATGGCAGGAACTGAATTACTAAGAATTGCTGATTTGTCAATAATGGAAGTTAGAGTTGATGTTAATGAAAATGATATTGTAAGAGTGAATATTGGTGATACAACTAATATTGATGTTGATGCCTATAACACATATGAAAAGGTATTTAAAGGAGTTGTAACCGAAATAGCTAGCACTGCAAATCCTAAACCTTCTCCAGATGCTGTAACTGAGTTTAAGGTGAAGATTAGAGTAATTAATGAGTCATTTAAAGATCTGACAGTAGAGGAGGGTATTGAAAATCCATTCAAACCAGGAATGACTGCAAGTGTAGAAATAATTACTCAAGAAAAAGAGGATATTCTTGTTGTTCCAATATCATCAGTTACTACTAAAAATGAAAAAGATAGCCTTGGAAATGAGGAAGTTAAACAAGTAGTTTTTGTAGATAATAATGGAGTTACAGAAATGATTCAAGTTGAAACTGGAATTAGTGATTTTGAAAATATTGAGATTCTTTCAGGCTTAAAAGTAGAGGACAGAGTCATAAGTGGTCCTTATATTGCAATATCACAAAAACTTAAAGATGGATCTGTCATAAAAGTAAATAAGGTTAATGGTAAAAGCGTAGATGGTTCAGGTTCTCAAGATGAAAAATCAGGAGTTTCTGTAAGTGTTAGAATTGGTAATTAAAACATTTACTTTCTTTTTATAAATTTTATTTCTTTAGTTATTATTTTTGCGAAAATAACACAAGTAAAATATGGACTTATTTGAAAAAATTTTAAGAGATAAAGGCCCCTTGGGAGCTTATTCTCATATTGATGATAATTATTACATGTTTCCAATGCTGGAAGGTGAGATTGGACCTAGAATGAAGTTTAAAGGAAATGATGTATTGAATTGGAGTTTAAATAATTATTTAGGATTAGCTAATCANCCTCAGGTAAGAGAAACAGATGCTCAAGCTGCAAAAGATTGGGGGCTATCATATCCTATGGGTGCTAGAATGATGTCTGGTAATTCAGTTCATCATGAAAAACTTGAAAAAGAATTATCAGAATTTGTTCAAAAAGAAGATTCAATACTTTTAAATTATGGTTATCAGGGAGTACTATCCATTGTTGACTCTCTACTTGATAGAAAAGATGTTGTTGTTTATGATTCTGAGTGCCATGCTTGTATTATAGATGGTCTTAGAATGCATATTGGAAAAAGATTTGTATATCCACATAATGATATTCAAAACTTAAAAAGTCAGTTAGATAGAGCAACAAAAATTGTTAAAGAAACAGGAGGTGGAATTTTAGTTATAACTGAAGGTGTTTTTGGTATGTCAGGAAATATGGGAGATTTAGCATCTATTGTATCTCTTAAAAAAGATTATAATTTTAGATTATTAGTCGATGATGCACATGGTTTTGGTACTATGGGTAAGACGGGTGCAGGATCAGGAGAGGAGCAGGGCGTTCAAGATGGTATAGATCTATTCTTTTCTACTTTTGCAAAGTCAATGGCAAGTATTGGTGCTTTTGTTTCTGGAGATAGTGATATAATTGATAATTTAAGATATAAATTAAGATCTCAAATATTTGCAAAATCNTTACCGATGCCTTTAGTTATTGGAAATTTAAAAAGACTTGAATTATTAAGATCTAATCCTGAATTTAAAAATAAATTATGGGATATTGTGGATGCTATTCAAAATGGATTAAAGGAAAATGGATTCAATATTGGAACCACTCAATCTCCTGTGACTCCTATTATTTTAAAAGGTGANGTTTATGAATGTACAAACCTAATTAAAGATCTTAGATCTGAGTACAGCATNTTTTGCTCAGGTGTTATATATCCAGTNGTACCNAAGGGTGTAATTATGCTNAGAATTATACCAACAGCTTCTCATACTTTGGATGATGTAAATCAAACAATAAGTGCATTTAAAGAGGTAAAAAAGAAGCTAGATGATGGTATTTATCAAAAAATGGGTGAAAAAGGGGCTGTTTTATCATAAAATCATTAAAAAACGGCTAAAACTATAAGATTTATTAGTTTTTTTTCATAAATTGTCTTAGTACTATTTTTAATTTAAATTATATATGATGAGTAGATACGACGAACTATCTGGCTTAGTTAACGACTTAGGTCCTGACTTTGCTAAATTTTATGATAAAGGAAATAAGGCAGCTGGAACTAGAGTTAGAAAGGGCATGCAAGCTTTAAAAGTTTGGGCTCAAGATGTTAGAAAAGAAGTTCAAGCTAGAAAAAACGCTTCTTAATTAACTCAAGAAAAAGTTTTTAAATTAAAGGTGGTCTAATAGATCACCTTTTTTTATTTTAATTTTTTTA
>NZVP01000068.1 GCA_002697405.1 Flammeovirgaceae bacterium | reverse complement strand
TCATTAGGAGTTAAAGTAGAGATATAATTTAAATTGGAATTTAATTTTTGCTTGTCATCAATTTGGTTTTGGAGATTAGATCTTGTATTATCTAAGTAGTTTAATTCATTAGTAGAGATACCTGAAACAGATATTTTACCAGCAAGGTTAGAGACTAAGACTCTTGAGGTATCTAAATTCTCAGTAACTACAGAACTTGCACCACCAGTAATTACAGCTTCGTCACCTTTTTCACCCTTTTCACCTCTATCGCCTTTTTCACCCTTTTCACCAATAAGTGATAATAAAAAGTCAGACTCAGTCCCTGTATTTCCCTCATCTAACCAAAATTCATAAGCACTTTTTCCAGTAGCTCCATCTTGGCCACTAGCGCCAGTAAAATCTATCGTAGTAAAACTAGTTCCATCGGTATAGTTTAAGGTGAATGTACCGTCTCCATTATCAATAGTAGACTCAATACCTACTCCGTCAACACCTCCAGCTCCTGTCCCAGCACTAAGAGCATAGAGAGCATAAGGGACACTAAGCAGTTGAGAGGTCCCAAGATCAACTCCATCTACTTTCACATTAATATAATATGTTCCATTTCCCCAGTCTACAGATGAAAAATCGTCAACAGTTGAGCCTTTACCAATTACAATTCCATCGGCAAGACCATACTTATTTGTAACAATAGTATGAGCTTCTGTGTAGATNGCATTACCNGCAAGATCTTGAATTCTAAATTGAAATTGAACNCCCTGATTAGCTCTTANATTNCCTTCTGNATCTCTTACAATAGCCTGATAATTAAATCCNTGNGGTGCCTGNGAAAAAGANANAATTGNAGATANTAATAGTAATGNTANAAGTGNAATTATTCTCATATNTATANNTTTTTNTNAAATANCCGNACNATAAATGTAATAAATAATACACTTTAATTCAGAATANTNTNTACAATAATTATAANAAATATTTAATCACANGAAATTATAGAAAGATCATTNAANTTTAGAGCTTGATTTAGAATNATATCTCCCTTTTTCATCAACTANNAANTTNATTATNAAATTAGCTTCAGNTATTTCTCTTTTTGCTAAGAAATAAACGGCTCCATCTANATNAAGAGTTTTAATNGAATTATANACNGGCATTAAAATCTCACCATNTGAGANAGAAAAAACACCAAACCCTTCTTCAGTCTGAATTAAGATAAAATTATTAGATNCATTACCAGTAAAAGANTAATTTTCAAACTCAATTAAATTATCNGAATTTAAAACATCGAAAAGAGTNTATTTCTNTTCTTTGATCAAGATAAAAANAGAATCATTCNAGTNTCTAATATCATCATATATANNNCTTAATATTTGNNCTCCATTTNCATCAATTATCCCATATAAATTATTNNTGTTTACTTTAAAATNATTTTCTCCAANNGGNTTAAGAACACTTGAATATTTTGGAAAAATTAATTTTTTAGNGGATGAATTAAAATTACCAAACTTTTCGTCTTTAATCAGAATTATGTTATCCTTTGAAAGATTTGTAATACCGTCGTACTCAGGCTCTAAAATTATTTTACCATCTGTATCTGAAATTCCTTTCTTTCCATTAAACTCAATTAAAAATAAAGAGTCTGATACCATAGCACTTGGTACATAACCTCTAACCTTAAGTTTTTCTCCCACAAAAAGTCTTTTATTTTTTTTCTTATTCATTTTCATTAATTCAGATTGAGAAATTTTGAACTTTTCAGATAAAAAACTAAAAGTATTTCCTTTTTCTACAGTATAATAATACTCTGCTGAAGGAAGTCTTTTACCTAATAGATCTACAATATATTGCTCATCCTCTCTTAAAATTTTAATGTATTTTTTTGATCCAAATTTTGAAGAGAGAAGCTTGAAATTATAATTTTCTTCAAAAATTAATTGATTTGAATTGGAAAAATACAAAGCCTCATTGACATCATTTCTATACCAAAATACAGAATCAGTTACTCTACGTACTGAATCTATATTCTGAAGAATAATAGAGTCATCAGAAATATTTCTAACCTCCCAATATTGATTTCTTTTTCCAATAAAATATTTTTCTGTGCTAATTAATTTATCATATAAAACAGTAAAAGGAATAGACAGTTTATTACTAATAATTCTAATTCCAAAATCAGATGTTGCGGTCCATCCAAATGGATATTTTTCTATAAGTTGATTATCAGGAGAAATCACATGTTCCATTTTTGAATTTAATAGCTCTTCTTTATTTTCAGAAAAAAGAAGAATATTACCATCTTCAAAATATTCAAAATCATCATATGTAAAATTAGCTTNAGCACTAAGATTCAANATTTCTTCTTCAAGCCTATCGCTTGTAGTAACGNAGAGCTTCCCTTNCTCATTTTCAAATAAAATAAAAGGTCCCTCTTGAAAAGCATCATAAAAAATTAAGTCAAATATTCTATCTCCATTAAAAGTATATAACGAATATTTACNTTCTTTCTCAAATAAAATAAATCTANCATCAACAAGATAAGCATCATTAAAATCGCCACTAAAAATTAATTTACCTGACTTATGAATCACTTCTACTCTTTTANNNTATAATATTTTAATTAGTCCCTTGCCTATATCCTCTATATAATTTGCTCTATTACCAGAATAAATATTTTTAAATTCTCTATTTATTATTATAAATTTTTCATCATCATTAATAATAAAAAAATCAGATTCAGAAAAGGAACATAACACATCACTAGAAATTAAANTATTTACTTCATTTATTAGTTTTTCACCCGAAGCATTAATAAAATAAATTTCATCTTCTTCATAGACTCCAAAGAGTTTTTCTTTATCAATTTTAGAAATAGATTTTAATGAATCCTCTAACGTTTTATNTAACTCTAAATTTTTTAATGACAAAAGATCTCTATCACTTGAGTGGTAAATTATATTGACTGCCTCAGTAATAAATTTACTCTCAGGGTATTTTTCTACAAATTGTTTTAAATTATCAACATTATTACTTAAGCCATAGTATTTAAAAATCATAAATTCCAAAGAATCTNTATAAGGAGTTTTAGGGTTATCATTTAAAAATTTTTCAAAAGACATTAAGCTTCTATCAGAAGTTTTTTCTTTNAATAACAACTCCTCATACAAAGACTTTGCNAAAGAAAAATCATNAGCATTTGGAAATTCATTCATAAATTCTTCATACGCCTGCCAAGTATTAATATTNGAAACAATTTTAAACTCAAGAGTATGCCAATTTTTTTTTGATTGATCATAGAATTTNGATTCTTTATGATCAATCATATATTTCTTATATTCTATGATAGTATTTACTGCTTTNACAAAGTCAAACTCAATAGAGTCAATAACAGCAATAATAGAATCTATCGATAATAGGTTTATACCTAATTCTTCGAGCTCCTCCCTCTCTTTAGAAAATTCATTAGGGTATATCTCTTTAGATTTATTTATTAATAAATATGAGGAGTCAATACTACTGCGACTCTCCAAATTTTCAAGGTAAAGAAGCGAATACAAAAAATATTTTCCAGAGCTCTCTATAGATTTCTCATCCATCTTCTCTAAAGTTTCTTCAAACTTTAGAAGATCTCTCTTCTCATAAAGTTTAAATGCTTTCTTTACACTCTGAGACTGAAGTGAAAAAGAGCAAGATAAAAACGTGAATAAGAAAAAAAATCTAATCATTTATTCTACTTACTGGCCTTTAGAAATATAAGGAACAGAACTTTCTATGAGCATAGAATTAATTGAATTTATATTACTCAATATTTTATCATAATTAACTCTTATTTCAAGCCAAGTACTGTGCAGATCTTCAAACCTATCCAANTGCCCATTNGTTATAGGAGGAATATTTCTATTTACTGTAGATAATAAATCCATTAACTGTGCATCTAGCTGATTTCTGAAATTTATAACATCCTGAAATGTTTTCTGTTTNGGAGAAATAAGTTTTANCTCTGTATCATTTATAAGATCAAGAGTCTCNTTTGAAAGATCAACTATATCTGAAAATTCTGAGCCTAATCTTTTTTGGAGATCTTTAATNTGAGATCTAGCATCCTGCATCTTAGTTAAACTTTCATATATNTCATTAACGTCAGNATGTATTTTATTAAGTAAGTTTTCTTTNTTATCAAAATCTTCTGCTGATGTTGTATGTCTAGGATCTGGAAGTATACTAAAANNGCTCTCCCTNTTGTAATCACCATAAGAAAATACAACTGAGTAATTNCCNGGTTTNACATNATATGAACTCATATATCCATCTGATCCTCTGGGGACCATAACACCCTCAGGTGGAATGAAACCTTCTACATCTCCTCCCCACTTTATTGACGCATAACCTTCTTTTATAATCACTCTATTACTTTTATATTTTCCATTACTAGAAAATGTTCTGATAATATCTTTATTATTATTTCTAATTTCNACTTTCAACTCTAGGGAATCATCTTCATTATAGTCTCTTATAAAATATTTAACTTCTGTCCCATAATAAGGATTTTTACCAAGAGGACCCTGTCTTCTCATTGCAGAGAATAGTACTTTATGATTATCCTCTACTTCAAACATATGAACATTCTTATTATTCAATTCCTCCGAAAACTCATGAATGGGAGTAAGATCATCATATATCCAAAACCCTCTTCCTTGTGTTGCAATAACCAAGTCATTCTTATGAACTTTCAANTCAGTTATGGGTACAATTGGNAGATTTCTTTGCCACTTAGTCCAATTCTCTCCCCCGTCTATTGAAATATAAATTCCCCTCTCAGTTCCAGCATATAATAACCCTTTCTTTACATTATCTTCTCTGACTACCCTAACAAAACTGTTTTTCTCTATTCCATTATTATATACTTTCCATGTTTTGCCATAATTAGTTGACTTTAGAACATATGGCTTAAAGTCATCAAATTTATATCTATTGAANGCTATATATACAGTAGCTGGATCATGTGGAGATATATCAATTGAATTGATCATACCTTCCTCTAAATCAGGGGTGATATTACTCCAGTTTTTGCCACCGTCCATAGTAATATGAACGAGGCCATCATCTGCTCCAGCATAAATTATATCTTTATCATGTGGAGATTCAGCAACATAATATATTGTATGATATACTTCACCTCCAGCACCTTCATTTGTAATTGGACCACCACCAGGACCTAAATTTTCTTTTTTGTTTTTTGTTAAGTCNGGACTAATTTCTTCCCAAGTTATACCTCTATCATTTGTTCTAAGCAGTTTATTTGCAGCATGATAAATAACATCTGGATTATGCATTGAGACTATGATAGGTGCATTCCAATTAAATCTATATTTCTGCTCATCTGAAGGCTCCCCTAGTCCCATCGCTGGATAAGCCATAATATTTTTTGAGTTATCNAGATTTAAATTATACTCAGTTATAATNCCNTGNTAACAACCTGCATACATTAAAACAGGATTATTTTTATCAAAGGCAACGTATGCTGTCTCACANCCTCCTACACCNGCTATCCAATCTTTCCAGCTTATTCCATTACTAAACGTACTACTTTTAATAGCTACTGATGAGTTATCTTGCTGACCTCCGTACACCCAATATGGAAATCTGTTATCAACATTTACTCTATAAAATTGAGAGGTAGGTTGATTTTTTTGTGTTGACCAAGACTTACCACCATTAAAAGAGATATTTGCTCCACCGTCATTAGAGTTAATCATAATATCTGAATTATCAGGGTTTATCCATAGATAGTGATTATCCCCATGCGGAACTGGAATATTAGTAAAGGTCTTTCCTCCATCTATAGACTTCATCATAGGAGCATTAAGTACGTATACAATATTTTCATCTGATGGGTCTGCATAAATATGCATATAGTACCATGACCTGGCTCTTAAAACTCTCTCATCATTAACTAATCTCCATGACTCTCCTCCGTCTTGAGATTTATATAATCCACCCTCNTCTGATTCAATAATTGCNTATAACAATTTTGGATTAGCTCTAGATACTGTGACTCCAATTTTTCCCATCAAAGAATTTGGAAGTCCGTTTTGTAATCTCTTCCATGTNTCTCCACCATCTACAGATTTCCAAATNCCACTGCCTTTNCCACCACTTCTTACGTACCATGGCAATCTTTGATGATCCCAAAANGCNGCGTATAAGATTCTTGGGTTAGTNTAGTCCATNGCAAGATCGATAGCTCCTGAACTTGCNTCTACAAATAAAACTTTTTTCCAATTTTTACCTCCATCAGTAGTTCTNTAAACTCCCCTATCCTGAGTATCAACATAAGGACTTCCCTGAGCAGAAACAAACATTANATCTGGATTGTTTGGATGAATTCTTACNTGAGAAATATGTTTAGTTCCATCAAGACCAATATGCTCCCAAGTCTCACCAGCATCAACAGATTTATAGACACCGTCTCCTGAAGAAGTCATAACTCCTCTAACTGGAGATTCTCCCATCCCAACTACAACAATATTATTATTACTTTCAGATACCGATACTGCACCAACCGAACCCGTTGCAAAAAANCCATCAGAAACATTTTTCCAACTCAGTCCAGCGTCATGTGTTTTCCANAAACCACCACCTGTTGTTCCCATATAATATATCTGATCATTTCCNGTTAATCCTGTTGCGGTAGTAGATCTTCCACCTCTAAATGGACCAATATCTCTCCACTCACCAANCTGTAGAAGAATAGANTCAATATTATTCTTATTTTTTTTATTGNTATCNATNTCTAATGCAATAGCAGAGAAAGACACGATAACTAAGAGCATTTTAAATATGTATTTCATAATTTTATAATATTATTTTACCAAATTTAATATGAAATTTAATGTTTAATAAATATTCAGCAGTTATANTTTCTATTATTACTCTAGCTCTAATAACAATCAAGCCGCTAGATAGAACACCTCTTGAGNNTACATTATACTATAAAAACACAATAAATAAATTTAAAGATAGTGATGATATTGATATNGATGGGGACACAATTAAAGTAGGNTGGGCAAAAAAAAGTTTGATTCCTGATTATTTAACNCCAATGGCTGGATATGGAGCNAGAAANGGAGCAAANTATGAAGGAATACATGACTCNATTTGGGTTAGAGCAGTAGTATTTGATAATGGAAAGACAATTTCAGCTTACGTNTCTATGGACCTTCTTATTGTTCCNCCAAGTCTAAAATTGGATAAAATATCAGAAAATTTAGGAATAGATATTAATAATATTTTTTTTACAGCTAGCCACACACATTCAAGTATTGGCGGATATCTTGAGGGCCTCGCTGGAAATATTTTTGGAGGAAAATATGACCAGAATAACTTAGACTTTATTACTTCAAAAACTATAGAGGCTATAAATGAGGCTATAAAAGATTTAAAAAAATCAAAAATAGGCTTTGGATCTATTTATGCTGCCGATTTCATTACAAATAGACTGGTTGGTGACTCAATTGGAACTNATGATCCTTTTTTGAGAGTAATCAAAATAATAAGAGATGATGGGAAAAAAGCTTCTATTTTTTCTTATTCTGCTCACGCTACTTGCTTTGGTCATAATCAAAGAGATTTAAGCGGAGACTATCCAAATAGTATTATTAATTTATTAGAAAAAAATAATGATGTTGATTTTGCTGTCTATGGTGCAGGAGCTGTTGGTAGTATGAGTCCTAGAACCAGATCTAAAAAGGGAGAAAAAAAAGTTGAAGAAATGAGTAGAGGGTTATATAGTTATATAAGTGATGCCTTAAGAAGTATGGGGTCTAGATACCANACTAAACTCTTTTCTGAAAAAATTGATATAGAGATGAGAGAACAATCATTTAAAATTAATTCGAAATTCATTATAAGACCTTGGATATTTAATTTTCTAGTAGGAGATTCACCAAAATATATTAGTTACTTAAGAATTGGAAATTTATTAATAGTTGGAACTCCATCTGACTTTTCAGGGGAACTTGTTGAGCCAATTGAAAAATCAATTTCAAATAAAGAATTAAATTTGATGATAAATAGTTTCAACGGTGGGTATGTAGGCTATATCACTGAAGACAAATGGTATGATAAAAATGATATAAATACCTATGAGACTTACACGATGAANTGGTATGGTCCATATAATGGAACATATTTTAGTAAATTGATAAAAGAAGTTATTAATAAAAATGAAAAATATTAAAATAATTATACTAACTGNTTTNTTTATANCNTTTAATATAAATAATCTTCATTCNAANGGGCANTANGATTCTTTAAAGATCAAAATATCNCAAATGTTGATTTTTGGAATTCAAGATGTTCAGAAAGTGATGGAAGCAGATTCNATGTTAGAAAAATACTCTGAAAAANATCTAGGGGGNATAATNTTATTTGAGAAAAATATTGCTAAAAAAAGATCAACTAATCACCTTAAAGTTTTAATCGANGAAATTCAAAGAAACTCTCAAATNCCATCATTNATTGCTATTGATGANGANGGAGGGAAAGTTAATAGNTTAAAGCCAATTTATGGNTTTCATGANACTAANTCNGCAAAATATCTTGGAGANATTAATAATCTTGATTCTACATATTATTATGCTAAGCAAACTAGNGACTTACTAAANGAATTAGGAATAAATNTAAATTTTGCNCCTGTTGTNGACCTTGCAATAAATACTTCTAATTTTATTTATAAAGCAGAAAGAAGTTTTGGNAGAGATAGTGATAAAGTTTATTATCATTCNAGNAANTTTATTAATGCCCATATNGAAAATGATATAATTACAGTATTAAAACATTTTCCNGGACATGGGAGNTCAACTACTGACACTCACAAAGAATTTACAGATGTTTCTGNCTCATGGATTGTAGAAGANTTATTTCCNTATCATAAATTAATGCTGGAAANTAAAGTTGATGGTATTATGACTAGTCATGTAGTAAATAGCAAAATAGATGATAGTATGTTACCCGCAACATTATCTGAGAAAAGTATAAATAAATTATTAAGAGAATTTTTAGATTATGAAGGAGTTGTCTTTTCAGACGATATGCAGATGGGTGCAATTACGAGAAACTATGGACTAAAAGAGTCAATTGTTTATGCAATAAATGCTGGGGTTGATATTCTAATTTTTTCTAATAATCAACTATATAAAGATTTAGTATATCCAGATGAAGTTATTGAAATAATTGAAGAAGGGGTAAGAGATGGAGAAATTTCATTACTTAGAATAAATGAATCATTTAAAAGAATTCAAAATTTGAAAAAGAAGATAAACCTTATTAATTAGGATTATAAACAGAAGCTGCGTTTTTATAAATTGACTCTTTATCTAATGTCATTTTCTTAGTCTTCTTATCTACATATAGTTGCATCTGATCTGTATAATGTGGACTACTTGGATTTGATGAACTACCATATGGGATTATAGTCTCTATTTCAGGTCCATCTTCAGAGTATTTAATCAGCATAATATAAGATTCACCTGAAACAGCTCTAACTTTTCCATCCTTCATTCCTATAGAGTATGTAGGAGCAATCATATCTAT
>NZVP01000067.1 GCA_002697405.1 Flammeovirgaceae bacterium | reverse complement strand
AAGAATTATACTTTTATTATTGTCGAATAAACTTATATTTGTGGTAAAATTCAAAACATATGCAAAATTCTAAATTAGTTTCAGTAATTATATTTTTACTTTTTGGTTTAACAATTCTCTTTTCTTTCGCCTCTAGCATGTTTTATGTTATTGAGTCAACAGAAAGAGCAGTTATTTTTTACAAATTTGGTTCAAAAGGTCTTGATAAAGAAAATGTCATAACCCCAGGATTCGGATTTAAGGCACCTTGGAATGATCTTTATAAATTTGATATTACAGATAATTTAGTAGAAGAAACAATTGATGTGCTTGATGGTAGTGGTTTAAGTATTAATGTAGATGTTACAATGAACTTTCATTTAAGTTATGATAGCGTTGGAGAAATATATGAAACTTATCAATTTGATTATTTGAGGAGATTAGTAAGGCCTGTATTTAGATCTACAGTAAGGGATGTAATGGGTAGATATACTGCTGAAGAAATATATTCAACCAAAAGAGCAGAAGTTGAAAGTTTAATTCAAGAGGAAGCAAGTGAAGTGCTTTTAAAACCTGGTAACAATATTGTAATGAAATCATTATTAATTAGATCAATTACTCTTCCTGCTCAAATAAAAAGTGCTATTGAGAATAAGCTTCAGCAAGAACAAGAGGCATTAGCTTATCAGTATAGACTTGAAAGAGAAAAAAGTGAAGCAGAGAGAAAAAGAATCGAGGCAAAAGGTGAAGCAGATGCTAACAGAATTGTAAGTAATAGTTTGACTGCTAACCTTCTTAAAATGAGAGGAATTGAAGCTACAAGTAAGCTAGCTGATTCTCCAAATTCAAAAGTAGTTGTTATAGGTAGCGGTAAAGATGGCTTACCTATAATTTTAGGAGGTAATAATTAATAAATAAATGAGTGATTCAGCATCTTTAAATTTTGAAGGTAAAGAAATAAAATTACCCGTTATTGTTGGTTCTGAAAATGAAAAAGCTATTGACATTTCAAAGCTTAGGTCAGAAACAGGATTAATAACAATGGATAAAGGTTTTAAAAATACTGGATCAACTAGTAGTAAAATTACTTATTTAGATGGTGAGAAAGGCATCTTAAGACATAGAGGATACTCAATTGAAGAATTAGCTTCTAAATCAACATTTACTGAAGTCTGCTACCTTCTTATTTACGGTGAACTTCCAAATAAAACTGAATTAGATAATTTTGAAAATAAAATTAGAGTTCATACTCTAGTACATGAGGATTTTAAAATTATTTTAGAGGGGTACCCTTCTAAAGCCCACCCAATGGGTATATTATCATCTTTAATAACAAGTTTAACCGCTTTTTACCCTGAATCTTTAGATCCAAATAGATCTAAGGATCTAGTTGATTTAAGTATTGCAAGAATTCTTGGTAAGTTCCCAACATTTGCAGCATGGTCTTTTAAAAAGAGAAATGGTCACCCTATAATTTATCCTGATAATAGCCTTGATTATTGTTCAAACTTTTTAAAAATGATGTTTGAATTACCTTCGGAAGCTTACAAGCAAAATCCTGTAATTACTGATGCTTTAAATAAATTATTGATTTTACATGCAGATCACGAACAAAACTGTTCTACATCAACTGTTAGAATAGTGGGATCAGCTCAATCTAGTATCTACCCTTCTATATCAGCTGGTATTAATGCATTATGGGGACCTCTTCATGGAGGAGCTAATCAAGCAGTTATTGAGATGCTTGACGCAATTATTAATGATGGTAATGATATAGACAAATACATAAAGAAAGCAAAAGATAAAAATGATCCTTTCAGATTAATGGGATTTGGTCATAGAGTCTATAAAAATTTTGATCCTAGAGCTAAAATAATTAAAAAAGCAGCTGATAATGTTTTAGAAAAACTTGGTGTTAGTGATCCAGTATTAGACTTAGCTAAAAAACTAGAACGAATCGCTCTTGAAGATCAATATTTTGTTGATAAAAAATTATATCCAAATGTAGATTTCTATAGCGGTATAATATATAGAGCATTAGGATTTCCTCCTGAGATGTTTACTGTAATGTTTGCTTTTGGAAGATTACCAGGTTGGATAGCACAATGGAAAGAGATGAGAGAAAACAAAGAGCCTTTAGGAAGACCAAGACAAGTATACACTGGTGAAAAAATCAGAGATTATAAGGATATATCCAAAAGGTAGTTAATATTTTCTATCTAAAATTTCTTTCAAAATAATAGCTTCTTTTAAACCTTTCTTATTTTTAAGTTTATTTCTTATTGAGGTTTTTGTCTCAACAATTTTATTTGTTTTCTTAACTTTATTTCTCTTATAAGAAGGAACATTAATCTCCTCCTCTTCATCTACTTTATGAATAACTTTTTCTTTTTCAATTTCATTAGTTTGATCAGTCGGTTTGATAATTTCTTCTTTTAAAATTATTTCTTCATTATTATCAGAAACACCTTCTTTTACTTTATTAACTTCATCAAAAATTTTTTCAAAAGGATTAGAGAAAGAAGATGGTTTTTTTTCAATTGTAGGATCATTTTTGGAAGGTTTTTTCTTCTTACCAAAATAGTTTGACAGCCAAGCAATTAGTCCAAAGATTATAGGGCCTATAAATTCACTAAAATCTGAAAAATCCATTCTTATATTATTATATTTAGACCAAAAATAAATCATAATTTTTTAATGAGATTAAATAAAATAGAAATTAAAGGATTTAAAAGTTTTGGCGACAAAACAATTATTAATTTCAATAGTGGTGTTACAGGAATTGTCGGACCTAATGGATGTGGAAAGTCAAATATTGTTGATGCAATAAGATGGGTCCTAGGAGAGCAAAAAACAAAGCTTCTAAGATCTGATAAAATGGAAAATATCATTTTTAATGGATCAAAATCAAGAAAAAAATTACAATTAGCAGAAGTCTCTATTTCATTTGATAATACAAAAAATTTAATTCCTACAGAATATTCTACAGTAACTATAACTAGAAAGTATTTTAGATCAGGTGATAGTGAATACTTGCTTAATGATGTAAAGTGTAGGCTAAAGGATATAACTAATCTTTTTTTAGATACAGGTATTTCGTCTAATAATTATGCAATAATTGAATTATCAATGGTTGATAATATATTAAATGACAAAGACAACTCAAGATTACATTTGTTTGAAGAAGCTGCTGGCATATCAAAATTTAGAAAAAGAAAAAAAGAAACATTTAATAAAATAAGACAAACAGAAGTTGATTTAGATCGTGTAGAAGATTTAGTGTATGAAATCGAAAAGAATTTAAGATCACTTAAAAGACAGGCTAAACAAACAGAAAAGTATTATAAATTCAAAGATGAATATAAACTAATTAGTATTAATGTAGCATTAGAAGTTTCTAAAACAAATAGGAATTCATTAAAGGATCAAAAAGATAAACTTGTAAAAATTGAAAATGAAAATACTAGAGTCATTTCTGAGTTAGCAAAGAAAAATTCAAAATTAGAAGCTGCTAAATCATCATTAATTCCTTATGAAAAAAAACTAATTAAGCTTCAGAAAAATCTTAATAGTGTATTAGATAAAATAAGAAATTTTGAAGAATCTAAGAGGATGAAGTCCCAAAAAGCTAAAATGTTAGTTGAAAAAATTGAAGATTTAAGAGATAGAATAAAATATGATACTGAAAGTAATAAAAGATCAGAATTTTCTATTTCTAGTATTAAAAATGAAATATCAACAAATGAGAAAGAATTAAATAAAATTATAAATAAACTTAAAATCACTAAAAAAGACTATCTCAAGTATGAAGAGGAATTAAAAGATAAAAATGTTAAGATAACAGATATCAAAGAAGTTGAAGATCATTTTAGAGAGTTAAAACATAATCTTGAGTCTATATCAAATAAAAGGAATCAAATAGAAAGCTCATTATTACTTGAAAATATTGATAAAAAATCTGTATTAAAAAAAATTAAATCTATTAACAAAGAGATAACAGAATTAAAAAAAGGATTTAAAATAATTGAAAATTTGTTTAAAACTGAAAACAAAGAAATAATTAGGATTAATAAACTTTTTACAGAAAAATCAAAAGATCTATCAAATGATGAAATAACTTTTAATTCCTTAAAAAGTAATATTGAATCATTGAAAAGAGAGATGGAGTATAAAAATGTTACTTATGAATCTAATAAAAAAAGAATCAATGATAATATAAATAGTCTTAAAGAATCAGAGAAACAAGTTGCTAAAATTGATACTGACACAGACTCTAATGATAATTCATTAATGAAATTATATGATGACAAATCAAATTCTGAAAAGGCTTTACAAAAGTTTGAAGATGAATATTATAAGTTAAAGTCTACAATCAATTTAGATGATTCATCAATAAAAGACCTACAAAATAAAAAAGATATAAACCTAAACTTAATCGACGAAATAAAATCTAGTATTCATGATAATGAGATTGAATTAAATTCAGTAGAACAAAGAATATCAATTGAATTTGATTTAGATATAAATAAATGTAAAGCTGATAAAGATTTTTTTAATGAATCATCTTTAGATAAAATGAAACAGAGAAGAGATGCTTTAAAAGAAAAAATAGAAAAAATTGGTCAGATAAATCCTTTAGCTATGGAAGCTTATAATGAAATAAAGGAGAGACATGATTTTATAACAAAAGAAAGGGAGGATTTAATTGAGGCAAAAGAATCATTAATTAAAACTATTGAAGAAATTGATATAGTTGCAAAAAAATCTTTCTTATCATCATTTGAAAAAATTAAAGATAATTTTAAAACTGTATTTAGGTCATTATTTACTGAAGATGATGATTGTGATTTAATTATTAATGATGAAGAAAATCCATTAGAATCATCAATAGAAATAATGGCTAAACCAAAAGGGAAAAAACCTTTAACAATAAATCAATTATCTGGTGGCGAAAAAACACTAACAGCTACTTCGTTATTATTTGCCATTTATCTTCTAAAACCAGCTCCTTTTTGTGTATTTGATGAAGTTGATGCACCTTTAGATGATGCTAATATTGACAAGTTTAATAAAATAGTAAACAAGTTCTCAAACACTTCTCAGTTTATAATTGTAACCCACAACAAGAGGACTATGAATAATGCAGATATAATTTATGGTATTACTATGCCTGAACAAGGTGTTTCTAAAGTAGTTCCTGTAGATTTGAGAAATTTAAAAATATAAAAAAATGAGTGATAAGACATATTCGGTAATTGGTGGAGAATTTTTATTGTTTGATATTCCATCAGATAAAATTTTTACTATGGAAGATTTTGATTCTGATCAAAGAATGATGGCTGAATCATGTATTGATTTTCTTGAAAGAGAAATTATTCCATTAACCGATAAAATTGACAGTAAGAATCATCCTGAAATTATGCCAGAACTTATAATGAAATCTGGAGAATTAGGTTTACTTGGTCTTTCTATCAGTGAAGAATATGGTGGTATGAATATGAGTTTTAATACTAGTATGCTTATTGCTGATATTGTTGGTATAACAGGTTCATTTTCAACTGCTTATGGTGCTCATACAGGCATCGCTACATTACCTCTTAAATATTATGGTAATGACAAACAAAAAGAAACTTTCCTTAAAGGTCTTGTTTCAGGTGAATTAAAAGGAGCCTACTGTTTAACCGAGCCTGATTCGGGTTCTGATGCAAATTCTGGTAAATCAAAAGCTAAATTAAATTCAGATAAGACAAACTATATTATTAGTGGTCAAAAGATGTGGATATCAAATGGTGGATTTGCTGATCTTTTCATAGTATTTGCAAAAATTGATGATGATAAAAACCTCACGGCATTCTTAGTGGAAAAGTCTAGAGATTGTATCACAATGAATCCAGAAGAAGAAAAACTTGGTATAAAAGGTTCTTCAACTCGACAAATATTTTTTAATGATGTTGAAATACCTGTAGAAAACATGTTAGGTGAACGAGAAGGAGGATTTAAAATAGCTTTAAATGTTCTTAATATTGGTAGAATAAAATTAGGTGCTGGTGTATTAGGAGGATGTAGGGGGATAATTGACAATGCTATTAGTTACTCTCAAGAGAGAATTCAATTTAATGTACCNATATCTTCTTTTGGTGCAATTAAACAAAAATTAGCTAAAATGATAGTTCAAACATTTAGTTGTGAATCAATTTGTTATAGAGCTGGAGATGATATTGAAAAAAAGATTATAGAATTCCAAAATAAAGGAAAATCTTTAAATGAGTCAGAGTTAGAAGCTATTGAATTATTCTCTGTTGAATGTGCAATATCAAAAGTGTATGGGTCTGAAATATTAGATTTTGTTGTGGATGAAGGCCTTCAAATTTACGGTGGTATGGGTTTTTCAGAAGAAGCTCCTATGGCAAGACCATATAGAGATGCGAGAATTTCTAGAATATATGAAGGAACAAATGAAATTAATAGAATGCTGATTGTTGGAACTTTATTAAAAAGATCTTTAAAAAAGGAAATTAATTTATTGGGAAAAGCGATGGAAATCATTAATTCTAATAAAATTGAATCAATATCTTATGATAAGGATAATCATTTTGAATCATCATACAACTTAATTAATAACCTTAAAAAATGTCTTCTTAATTTACTTGGTAAATCAGCAATGCATTTTGGAGAAAATATTAAAAATGAGCAAGAGGTTATGATGAATATTGCGGATATGATTATATCAATTTATGTTATGGAATCAACTATAAAAAGATGTGAAAAGGTTTATAATAAAAATCAAAATGAAATTTTAATTGACATTTCAAAATCATCAATTTATTATAACTTATCTGTTTTTAAGTATCATTCTGAAGAATGCATAATTAGTTTTATGAATGAATCTGATTCTAGTAATAATTTAGAATACATTGAAACTGCTATAAAATTTAAAAAATTCAATATTAAGAATATTAATAGAAGAATTGCTGATTACTTTTTAAACAAAAAATCTTATAAAATTTTTAATAATTTTTCATGAAGAGAGGTTCATTTAATTCAAGGTTAGGCTTCATTCTAGCTGCTTCTGGTTCTGCCGTAGGTTTAGGAAATATTTGGAAATTCCCTTTTGAAGTAAGCAATGGTGGTGGAGCTGCATTTTTAATAATGTATCTTCTTTTCTGCTTTGTACTCTGCTTCCCAGTAATAGTTTCAGAAATTGCAATTGGTAGAAACACAAAGAAAAATGCAATTGGTGCTTTTGATAAAATGGGTAAAAGAAAATGGAATTTTATAGGTAAAATGGGTGTTTTATGTGGTGTGTTGATATTATCTTTTTATACAATTGTAGCAGGATGGGTTCTCGGATATGTTTTTGAAATGGCAACTGGTAATTTTGCAATATCAGAAAACTTTGGTAGTTATGTTAACAATACTTCAACTGTCTTATTATACTCAATATTATTTATGTTTTTAACAGCATTAATAGTTTCAAGAGGAGTCGAAAAGGGAATTGAGAAAGCCGCAAAAATATTGATGCCATCATTAATCATCATAATTCTTTCATTAATTGTTTATGCTTTAACACTTCCTAACTCTATTGATGGAATAATTTTTTACTTAGTACCTGATTTTTCTCAAATTAATTTAACTGTTGCAGGAAACGCATTAGGACAAGCATTCTTTTCATTATCTCTAGGAATGGGTATGTTAATCACATATGGAAGTTATATTGATGATGATAACAATATAATTAACTCAGCAACATTAATAACCTTAGCGGATGTAGGTATAGCCTTTCTTGCTGGATTAATTATATTCCCATTTGTATTTTCTTCTGGAATAGAAACACAAGGTGGACCAGGTCTAATTTTTCAAGTATTTCCTCAAATTTTTCAAGATTTAGGAGGTACAACCGGAATTATTATTGGCTCAACATTTTTTATTTTATTATCATTTGCTGCAATAACCTCAACTGTATCACTTCTTGAAGTACCAGTAAGTTACTTAGTAGATGAATATAAGATAGAAAGAAAATATTCAGTATGGATTGTTGCAGTAGTAATTCTTCTAATAGGTATTCCTTCTGCCTTCGCACAAGGAAAAAGTGTTTTTTTTACTGAGTTTATTACATATTTTGGAAGTGAGAAACCAATTGATTTTATGCAATTTATTATAGACGTTTCAAATGACACGTTACTTCCATTTGGTGGTTTTTTAATAACAATGTACGTTGCTTACGTTTGGAAGAAAAAAAACCTAACAGATGAAATCTCTAAAGGTAATCCAACTTATAAAGGTTCTTTAATGGAGAAATATATAAACTTTTCTGTAACATTTATATGTCCATTAATACTTGGGTCTATCTTCTTACTAACTTTCTTGAATAAGTTTTTCGGAATTTAATTATTCAAACCTTAGTGATTCAATTGGGTCTAATGCTGCAGCTTTTTTAGCGGGTATATAACCACTTAATATTCCAACTAGAGTACTAATTAAAAGTCCCATAATTATCCATAACCATGGAATAATAAAATTACCGCCACCAATATAAATAGTTACTATATTACCGAATAATATACCAAGAGTGATACCCCCTATCCCTCCTATTAAACAAATTAAAATTGATTCAATTAAAAACTGATCCCTAATTATTTTAGGTGTTGCTCCTATAGATTTCCTAAGTCCTATTTCTCTTGTTCTTTCAGTAACAGAGACTAACATTATGTTCATTAAGCCTATTGAGGCTCCTAATAAAGTAATAAAACCAATAGTAAAACCACCGATTTTTAAATATGTCGATATTTCATCAAGTTCTGAATCTAAGGATTCATTTCTTTCAATTTCAAAAGAATTTTCTGAGCCTATTCTATCTCCTCTAAAAATTTTAAAAAGATTTTGAGAATAGTTAATATCATCATCAACCAGATCTAAATTTTGCACTTTAATTGTAACCTCATAATTTGCTGTAGGTCTTAATTTTCTGGATGTTTCAATTGGAATAATAATTCTATTGTCTCCTCCTCCTCCAAAAGAACTTCCCTTTTCTTCTAAAATTCCAATGACTTTAAATTTATTTCCTCTTACACTTATGAATTTATTTAGAGGGTCTTCATTATTTGTAAAAAGACTTGATTTTAATTTTGATCCAATAATTCCTACATATTGGCCTCTTTCATTTTCAGATTTAGTAAAATTCCTTCCTTTTTCTATCTTGAGTTGAATTACATCAACTAAATTATGATCTCCAGCCTCAACAAAAACATTAGGGTTTGTAACTTCAGATTTGTATTTAACCTCTGCTATTCTGGTGACAGTTGTACTTACTGTTGCAATTCCTGCACCATCATACTTTTTTAAAAACTCTGCAATTTCTCTATATCTAATTGGTGGATAATTCTTTTTTACTACACCAGATTCTTTTCCTCTATCATTCCTTAGACTTCTAATATAATATGCATTAGAGCCTAATTCTGAAAAACTATCAGAAACTGATTTCTTTATTCCGTCAATAGATGTCAGTATTCCAACTAGTGATGCTATTCCTATAGAAATAATTGCAGCTGTTAATAACACCCTTAACTTGTTAGATTTAATAGATGAAAATGCCTCTAATAAATTCCAATTAAGGTTTAAGAAGAAATTAAATAATTTTTTCAAATCTGCAGTTTATGCAAATCTATATAAAATAATTATAGAGCAGCTTTTGTTGTTGAAACAATGACAGATGCTATTTGATAAGGATCACCATTAGACGCTGGCCTTCTGTCTTCTAATCTACCAACCCATCCATCTTCAACAGTTCCAATAGGTATTCTTATAGAAGCTCCCCTATCAGAGACTCCATATGAAAACTTATCTATTGATTGAGTTTCATGTAATCCTGTAAGTCTTTGATCGTTATATGCTCCATAAACGTCCATATGTTTTTTTATATTCTTTCCATCAAATCCTTCACAAATTTTATTAAATATTTTTTCATCACCACAAGTACGCATTACCTCATTAGAAAAGTTTGCATGCATTCCAGAACCATTCCAATCACCTTTAATTGGCTTTGGATGTAGGTCTATACTCACCCCCCATTTTTCTGCATTTCTTTCTGCAAGATACCTTGCAACCCATACCTGATCACCAGCATTTTTAGCACCCTTAGCAAAGACCTGATATTCCCACTGACCAGTTGCAACTTCTGCGTTTATACCCTCAACATTAATACCAGCTTCAAGACACTGATCAAGATGCTCTTCTACAATATCTCTTCCAAAAGCATTCTTTGCACCAACACTACAGTAATATTGACCTTGAGGAGCAGGATATCCATTTTCAGGGAATCCTAGAGGTAGATTTGTAGTAGGATCACATAAAAAATATTCTTGTTCAAATCCAAACCAAAAATCATTGTCATCATCATCAATTGTTGCTCTCGCATTAGTTTCATGAGGAGAACCATCAGCATTTAGGACTTCTGTCATAACTAAATAACCATTAGATCTATCTGGGTCAGGGAAAATTGCAACAGGTTTTAATAAACAATCAGAATCATTACCCTCTGCTTGTTGTGTTGAACTTCCATCAAAAGACCACATTGGACAGTCTTCTACTTTTCCTGAAAAGTCTCTTTCAATACGTGTTTTACTTCTTAAACTTTGTGTAGGTTTGAATCCATCTAGCCAGATATATTCTAATTTAGATTTTTTTGACATTTGATTAATAATTTTTTGGTTAAATAATATCGGAATTTAAAAAAATTATTTGTTGTAAATAAAAGATATTAAATCAAATTTTAGTCATCAGCTAAAAAAATACAGTTATTACAATAACTATATAATTAATGAGTATTATTTTATGAAAATTGTAAATATTAAATTGAATTTTATCAATTTTTTAAAATATCAGAAAATGCCTTTTTGAATTTATCTACTTTTGGAGATATCACAAATGAACAGTAAGAATTATTAGGATTTAACTCATAATAATTTTGATGATAATTTTCTGCAGGATAAAACTTTTCAAATTTTTCTATTTTGGTAACTATAGGACTATTCCATGCACCTGATTCATCTAATTTCTTGAGAGTTTCCTCTGATAATTTTTTTTGATCAGCATCATGATATAGTATAATAGATCTATATTGTGTTCCTACATCTGCTCCTTGTCTATTAAGAGTAGTCGGATCATGTGTCCTCCAAAATATCTCTAATAACTCTAAATAGGTTACTTTAGTCGGATCATAAATTATATTAACAACCTCAGCATGATTTGTTCTTCCAGAAGTAACTTCTTTATAGGTTGGATTTTCTGTATTTCCAGCTGAATAACCAGAAATAACGTCATTTACACCTTCAACTAATTCAAATATTGCTTCTGTACACCAGAAACACCCAGAACCAAAAGTAGCAGTCTTTAAATTCATATTATTAATATTTAGGAAGTAAACTAAAAGTAAAAATTTCATTTAATAACAATATCTTTTTTGTATTTTTTTAGCCTCAGAATTATTTAACGAGGTTGCTATTGAAAAGTTTTTACATGCATTTTTATCATTTTTTAATTTTAAATATACAAGACCAAGATAATAATATGATTCTGAGAAATCAGAATTTAGTGATATAGATGTTTGATACGATCTTACAGCATCAGAAAAAAAACCTTGATATTGTTGTGATCTTCCTAATAAATAATAAGCATCATGTAAATCGGGGTTTATTTTAATAACTTTTTTAGAATATAACTCAGCATCCAAATATTGTTTTTCTCTCAGGCTATTTATAGCTAAACTTAAGATAGCATTTACATTTTCACTATCAATAGATATAACTTTATTATAATCAATTAATGCTTTATCAAATTGCTTTAGTTCTTCATAAGACCTACCTCTTCTGTATAAAGATTGAGTATCATTGGGTTTAAGTTTTAAGCTTTCAGTATAGTATTCAATTGCCTTATTATAATTTTTATTTTGGTAATAAATATCAGCTAACCTTGATTCTTCAGAGGCACATGAGATTAATAAAAAAAACAATATATATTTTTTCATAAATATTTTTTTTTGAATAATTTAGGCAAACCTAAAAACTTTATTTGATATGCCTAATATTAAATTATCAAAATCTGAAGAAAACTATTTAAAATCAATTTTTAATTTATCTGAGTTTGGCAATAAACAAGTCTCAACAAATTCAATTTCAAAGATATTAAATATTGAGCCAGCATCTGTAACTGATATGCTAAAAAAGCTATCAAAGAAAAATCTTGTTTATCATGAGAAATATAAAGGAAGTACAATATCAAAGTCAGGAATAAAAATTGCACTTCAAATTATAAGAAGACATAGGTTATGGGAAGTTTTTTTACATGATAAGTTAAAATTCAAATGGGATGAAATACATGAAATAGCTGAAGAATTAGAACATGTATCATCAGAAGAGTTAATTGACAATTTAGATAAATATTTGAAATATCCTAAAATTGATCCCCATGGAGACCCTATTCCAAATAAATTAGGAGAAATTGATTTTGTTGATAAAATATCTATTTCTGATCTTAATATAAATGAAAAAGGAATTGTTTCAAGAATAATTAATGAAGATGAGGAGTTTTTTAATCTATTGAAAAAATTAAATATTGAAATTGGAACAGAAATTAAAATTGTAGATAAAATAGAATATGATCAATCTGTTGAAATTCTTATAAATAAAAAATCCGTCATTATCTCAAAAGATATATCTAACAATATTAAAATAACAAAGATTTAAATATGGATATTATAATTGATTTTTTTGGATCACAATCATCACCTATTATTCAAGCCCTATATGCTGGTCTATTTACTTGGATACTAACAGCAACTGGTGCTGCATTAGTATTTATGTTTAAATCAACAAATAGAAAATTTTTAGATGCAGCATTAGGTTTTACAGGTGGAGTAATGATTGCAGCAAGTTTCTGGTCATTATTATCTCCTGCAATAGATGCTGTTGAAATTCAAAATGAACTAGGAAAATCAAATTTACCATCTTTTTTACCACCTGCTATAGGATTTTTTCTAGGAGCTGCATTTATGTTTTTATTAGATAAATCTATACCTCACCTTCATATTTTTGGAAAAATTGAGGAGGCAGAAGGTCCAAAAACTGATTTAAAGAAAACTTCATTATTAGTATTAGCAATTGCTATACATAATATACCTGAAGGACTTGCTGTTGGTGTAGCTTTTGGTGCATTGGCATCACCTGAATTTTCTTCTGTATTTAGTTTAGGATCAGCAGTAGCATTAGGTATTGGAATTGGTATTCAGAATTTTCCAGAAGGTTTTGCCGTGTCTATGCCTCTGAGAAGAGCTGGATTTAGTAAAACTAAATCATGGAAATGGGGACAATTATCTGCAATTGTAGAACCAATATTCGCTGTGATTGGTGCTGCTTTTGTTATGTTAGTTTATCCTATTCTACCCTATGCACTAGCTTTTGCGGCTGGAGCTATGATTTTTATAGTAGTTGAGGAAGTTATTCCAGAAAGTCAAAGAGGAGGTAACGTAGATTTAGCAACTATGGGGCTAATTTTAGGATTTATAGTTATGATGTGTCTTGATGTTGCTTTGGGATAATAATAAATAAAATCACTCTATTTCAGTTTATAATATTTTAGTATATATAACTACATCTTTTAGTACTTTTGCATTTAATGAAATTAAATGACACTATAGTAGCTCAATCAACACCTCAGGGAGAAGGAGCAATTGGGATAATTAGATTGTCTGGCAAAGACTCAATTAAAATTATTAACAAATTATTTCCTTCTAAGGATTTATCAATTGTAAAAAGTCACACTATACACTATGGAAATTTAGAGTATAAAAATTCTATTATTGATGAAGTACTTGTTTCCGTATTTATAGAACCTAACTCTTATACAAGGGAAAATATTGTTGAAATATCATGTCACGGATCATCTTTTATAATAAAAAAAATTCTTTCAATAACTGTAGAGTTAGGAGCAAGAATAGCAGATAAAGGTGAATTTACTTTTCGTTCATTTTTAAGTGGAAATATTGATTTATCTCAAGCTGAAGCAGTTTCAGATCTTATATCTTCAAATTCTGAAAACTCTCATAAAATGGCAATAAATCATATAAAAGGTGTTTTTTCTAAAAAAATCAAACAACTCAGAAAAGACTTAATTAATTTATCAAGCCTATTAGAATTAGAACTAGATTTTTCTGAAGAAGATGTTGAATTTGCAAACAGAGATAAACTTGAAACATTATTAGATGAAATTGTATCCTTTAATAATATGTTATTAGATAGTTATAAATTAAATAATGTTATTAAAGATGGCATTAATGTCTTAATACTTGGTAAACCTAATGTTGGTAAGTCTACTATTCTTAATAGCTTATTAGAAGATGATAAAGCTATAATTTCTGATATACCAGGAACAACAAGAGATGTTTTAGAGGACACTATAACTATCGGAGGTAATTTATTAAGGTTTATTGATACAGCAGGAATAAGAGACACTAATGATAAAATAGAAAAAATCGGTATTAAAAAAGCGCTTCAACAAGTTGAAAAAGCAGCATTGATTTTATATGTTATAGATTTAGAAAATTCAAGTTCAAAATCCATTCAATCAGAATTAGATTCTAATTTTCTTAAAAACAAGAATATTATTATTGTAGGAAATAAGAATGATTTAAAAATTAAAAAAGAAGTCAATGAATATTTTATTAACAATAGTTTAATTCAAATATCTGCTCAAAAAAATGAGGATATTATTAATTTAAAAAATTCACTGAATTCATTTATTAAAGAAAATTTAGTGAATTCAGATTCATCAATAATGATAAACGAGAGACACTTTGCTGCATTAAATAATGTAAATAAATCTATTTTTAACGTTAAGAAAAATTTAAAAAATAAGTCAAATACTGATTTATTAGCTTTAGATATTAAGTACGCACTTACTCACCTTGGAGAAATAACCGGTGAAATATCTAATGATGAAGTTCTTGGTAATATTTTTTCAAAATTCTGTATTGGCAAATAAAACAGAATTTAGAAAAACTAAATGCCCTTTTTATACAATTTAGACACATTTAAGAAATCATTTTTTTAATATATAAGTAGTTTTTAATCTTTTTAGTTACTATTTAGTTACTCGTTTTAGTGAGTAACTAAATTTTAGTTACTCGCCACTACCCTTTTGATTTTCAGGTAGGAAATTTGTAGGTTTATTGAATGAAAAACTTTATTCTACTATTACTATTTATTTTACTTATATTAGGTTGTACAGCATTTAAATCAGGATTAACGATTCCAG
>NZVP01000066.1 GCA_002697405.1 Flammeovirgaceae bacterium | reverse complement strand
GCTTAGAAGGCAGTTGCTCTATCCAGTTGAGCTACGGAACCAGATAATGTTGGCAAATGTAAATCTATTAATTAATTAATGCAAGAGGTGATTCTGTAGGTTTTCCTTTCATTTAATAGCGGTTAAACATCAAGCCGAATATAAGAGCATTCTGCAACTCCTGCAACGATTTTGAAATTTTTGAATTTTAGGGGTACCCTATTTGGATTTTGGGATTTATTTTTTGGGATTGGTACGGGATTGAAACAATCCCCTATGGTAAGAGAGAGTTAGATATGGTAAGAGAGAGTTAGATAATATAATTAAAAAAATTAATTAAAAAATGAAATCAACTATACCAAGAATTGCCCCAACGATAATACCAACTTTTACACACCACCATATAGAGCCACTATTATTTTTGAACCATTTTTCCATAAAATAAATATAATGAAAGAATAATTATCTGATTCCTCCAACATAAGATTTAACAATTGGATTTAAACCTTTTATTTTTTCTTTAAAACTTTCATTAATTTCTCCTAATACACTTAGCTTCTCAACATTAAATAACTCCATAAATCGGATATTAACTGGAGATCCAATTATCTTATTTCCAAGTTCTTCCCAAATATTAGAATTTTTAAATACTTCTATAAGAGTTCCACTTTTTTTATCTTCATCGACAAACCATTCAAACCTTAATATACCTTCATCATTAAGATTGAAAAATAATGGACACTGTTCTTCTCTAATATATTTCTTTACTTCACTAAAATTTTCCTTAAATGAGACTTCAATAACTACTGTTACTTCATCAGTTTTTTGATTTAATTTTTTCATTCTATAAACTTACAAACTTCAAATATATTTATCAAATTACGCAGAGTTCAAACAATCCCCTATGGTAAAAAGAGAGAGTGGTGAGAAAAGCCATTAAAAGAAAGATTGGGAAGCTTAGATTGAAAAAATATTATCCACCCCATCTTTCTTTAAAAGTCAAACAATTTGTACAGAGGCTGTCATCTACATATGCCCTTTCAAGATCAGGACTACAAAGATCAACTAATTTTTCCCAGCCATCTACAAGATAATAACAACCCATAGCTCCTGGGCCAGCAAAACCAACATTATCATAGTATAATCTACGCATTTCTCCATCTACGTATGCAAGATCGCATTCTGCAATATATTCTTCCATATTTTTATGATTACAAGTGGTACCACAATTAGAAAGTATAAAAACAGATATCAAAAACAAAAGACTAATAGATAATATATTTTTCATAAAATGTTAATTTATTGGTTTTTAAAGATGATTAAATTAAAGTGTTGACATTGTTTGATTTTTATATCTGTATTTATAATCTAGATTGAACTTCTTCAATTAAAGGATTATATCTTTTCAGAACTCTATCCCAAGCTTTAAATTTTTCATCTTCTCGAGGTGAAGCTTCGCCTCTTGCTCTTTCTGAAACTAGCTTAAACCTATATTCAAGTGGATTTTCATTTGTTAACCTAAAGATGAGTCTACTTCTAATTGTAAAGTTACCGAAAACATTAACTACCCAAGCTGTTCTTAAATACCTAACATCATTATCATTTACCTCTAAAGCATCAAAATAATTTGTTATTAACCTAATTGCATTTAACCAAGATGTATTAATATTTTTTTCTTTAGGATTTATAACAATATCATTATTTGCGTAGTCACTTCTATCACTAGCCTCAAATGAGTCATCTACAGGCATTGCAATGTACTCTGTTTTTTCCATAGAAGGCATACCTTTTTTTTTGCAAAATTCTTTAATTTGAGTAATGTAACCTACTTCAGATACTTGAACAGTTATACATTCATTTCTTTTGATATTAATACCAGAAACTTCACCTTGACCAACTAATTTTCCATCAATAAAAATATCAGCAGTTTGACTATTTGCTCTTATTATAGAACCCGAAGATTTTAAAAATCCAGTAACCTGACCTGAGGTCATAAATGGTATTATTAAAAGAAAAAAAATTCGTAAGCTTTTCATTGTTTAATTTTTATTGATGATTTAATTGCTGTAAAAATGATAATTATTAATGAAAAAAATAAATTTTTAAGGATTAAATATAATTTATAAACTATTAATTTTCAATAAGCTTAATCCACCTCCCTTCATACCTCCTCAAACCTTTTTTGTCCCATCTGTATGTCTCACCAGTCTGTGTATCCATTTTGAGTATGATTGAACCTTTGTCGTCATCTACTCCAATCGCTACCATATATTTTCCATTCTGACTCTGTTGTGAATAACTTGACATCAGAATAGTCATAATGCCTATAGCCGATAATATACCAATTAATTTGTCTCTCCAATTTTTCATAATATTAAATGTTTATTTAAAAAGTAATTTGTTTTATATATTTATGTTAAATAAAACTAATGTTAATAATATGAATATAAATTATAAAAAATTAAAATATGCTATTACTTTTTTATTGATAGTTGTGTTTTTTGGATGCAATACACCATCTGAAAAGCATTTAGAACTTGAGGCAGCTCAAATATCTTTAGAAAATAATCTTGAGATGTACAAAAATGTTTGGGATGAAATTTTTGAAAGCAGAAATCTTGACCTAATAAATGAAGAGTATTTTGATAAAGACGTTTCAGCTCTTGCTACATCAGGTGGAGATGTTGTAGGACTTGAAAATTTCAAAGCCTACTACGGTAATTATATAACTGGATTTTCAGATGCTAAACTAGATTTTGTTGATCTTTTCGGTCAAGGAGATAAAATGGTAAAACACTGGAGATTTACAGGAACTCATGATGGTGAATTTTTTGGTGTTCCAGCAACAGGAAAAAAAGTTGATATTTCAGGAACTACGCTTATTAAAATGAAAGATGGTAAGATAGCTGTGGAACAAGATTTTATGGACTTTTTGAGCTTTTACAGTCAACTTGGATTAATGTAATTGCATAATAATTTAGAAATAAGACCTACTTAAGTAGGTCTTATTATTTAAAAAGCATCATATCAAGAATAAAAGAAATAATTATTTTAAGAAATAAACTTCATTAAATTATATTATTCTGAAGTGCTTCTAGTATATGAAAAACCTCCTTTTTGCTGATTTGACCATGATAAAAATTTAACACTTAAGTATATATCATCTTCAATTAAGTGTAAAACTAGGTCTTTACCAGGCACATTTTTTGGATTTCCAACTGCAATTCTAAATTTATTAAATGAAAGGCTCTCAATTTGATCAAGAGTTCCTAAAGCCCATTCTGTGCCGATAGGACTATCATCTTTATCAGAACTATTTTCTTTCACAATATTAAAAATTTGCCCTCCATTATTACCTCTAGTTATCCAAACATTAGAAGTAATACGATCTTGATTTGCTTCTAAGGTTGGATCTGTTCCATCTAATTTTTCAAAAGTGATAAGACTTCCGTCCCAAATATTTAAAGAGCCAGAATTAGGTCCAATAGGCTCTTCGTTTACCTCTGAACAAGATATAAAAAACAAAAATATTAATACTTGATATTGTATTTTAAATTTCATTTTTATTAATTAAAAATTTATAGGATTAATTATTTTAGAAGTGATCCATTCCAATATAAAAATCTTCTTATAATTTTTCCCTCTTCACCAAACCAATCAATAAATAAAACCTTTAACACAACTTCTTTTCCATCAGAATTCCTAGTCATTCTCATATTCCACCAAGACTGAACAGCATTACTATCTCTCCAATCATACTCAAGATAATCTGGGTAACCAGATTCATCTAATGCAGTCATTGTCCAATTAGCAAATATTTTATTATCTCTAGCCTTAATTTCCTCAAAACTCATAACATTTTCTTCATTTATGTCATGAAATCTAGAGTTTTCATCAAAGAAGCTATAAGCCTTTTCAGCATCTCCATTTAAAAATGCATACATGGCCTTTCTAACTGTGTTAATATGCTGATGGCTTATATAAATAGTTCCATTTTTTCTATCAGTTCCAGCATCACCTATTCTACTAAAGTTCAGTTTATTACTATACTCAATTATGGCCAATATCTTTGTATTATCATCATTTACCCTATACATTCTAAGGACAGGGTGATCTAACTCAACTCCTGTAATTTTATGAACACCATAAACATAGAACCAAGACTGAACCCAGTTTCCTGATCTTTTAGTTTCTAACATGTCAGGGTATGCTCCCTCTGTATCATTGAATGAAACATAGTCAAAATAATCTCTAAACCACTTAATGTTATTAAGAACATTGTTCTTTGTACCACCCTCAGCATCCTTATTCTCGGTATTACCATCATACCATTTTACATCATCATGTAAGATTGATGATGCTTTCTCAATATCACCAGAAGCATACGCTTCATGAAATGATGCAATTAAATCAATCCCAGGATGTTCGTCATAAATAGTACCATTTTTGTTTTTTTGAGCATTTAATGAGAAAACAAATAGAAAACTCACTATGTGTATAATATATTTCATAAGACTATTTTAATTTTTATACTCTAAACCTACAAACATCTAAGATCAAAATCAATTTATTTTATTTAACTTAAATAGATGAAGAAATATCCTTATAAATATATTATTAAGTTTTTTGTCATTATCAGTTGGATATATATTTCAATCTATTCTTTTTTATCATGTACAACCCAAAGAAACACATCTATAAAGGCCAGCATTACTATTAACACAGATGTAGAAGCAAAACCATACAATCCCATGATTTTTGGAGGTTTTCTAGAACATTTTGGCAAACAAATTTATGGTGGAGTATTCGATCCTGGTTCTCCTCTTTCAGATGATAAAGGATTTAGAACGGATGTGATTGAAGCATTAAATGAGCTTAAAGTACCTATTATTCGTTGGCCAGGAGGATGTTTTGTTGATGGATATCATTGGATAAATGGAGTTGGAGANAACCGAAAACCTACAGATGATGTTAGATGGGGAGTAATTGAGCCAAATACATTTGGGACACATGAATTTNTTGAGCTTTGTAANCTTCTCGATGCAGAGCCTTATATCTGTCATAATGGTTTGGCAGAAGTTAAAGAAATGATAGATTGGGTTAAATACTCAAATTCAACAGAAGGAAAATTTGCTGAAATGCGAAAAGATAATGGATACCCAAATCCTCTNNATGTGAAGATTTGGAGTGTTGGAAATGAAAGATCAGGTATTGAATATATAAATAAAGTACGAGATGCAGGATTAGGAATGAAGCAGATGGATTCAAGTCTTCTAGTTACTTGCTCTGGAATTCATGGNAATTCTAGTATAGATCCTTATCTATTTGAGNCAGCAGGAAAGTATTTAGATTATATATCTGCTCACCAGTACTGGATCGAGAACTGGCAAGAACANAGCACACCAGACTATCTGTCCTGTATGATGCTCTCAGAAAAACCAGAATCATATATTAGAAGTGTTATTAGTCAAATAAAGANTGCAGANACAAAGGGNCAAATTGATAAGGGACAAATAAAGATAGCCTTTGATGAGTGGAATCTNCGTTCATGGCACCACCCTGGGTTTCAACGTTTTGAAAAAGTTGACTATGATGACCCAGAAATAATTAAACTAATTGAGGCAAGAGATATTAGCTTAAAGCCATCTATTTATAATCTTTCGGATGCACTCTTTTCTGCCTCATTTCTTAATTCATGTCTTCGTAATTCAGAATATGTTACAATGGCTAATATTGCCCCACTGGTTAATCAGACTGGACCTTTATATGTACATCCTAATGGAATTGTAAAACGTACACATTTCCATACAATTGAGATGTATGTGAATGAACTTGAAGAATACATTGCACATTCAGAGATAAAAGGAAGTAAACTTTCAGATGGTAAAGATTCTGTTTCTGTAATAGATGCTGTAGCAACAGTTGACAAAAAAGGAGAAAAATGGGCTATTTCATTANTAAACCGTCATCCTTCAGANAAGGTGGAATGTAAAGTTACATTNGGANATATACAATTAAATGGNANATATAATGNAAGGATACTTACNGGNGAATCAACAGATAGTTTNAANGATATAAATAACCCTAATCGAGTAACTCCAAAAGAAGTAGATTTAAACTTTAAGAATGGTATAGTAACCCTTCCTCCTCACTCATTAATAATTGTTCATATAAATAGTGATTAATTAAATTCTCCTTTTAAACATCTTGTAAAAAAAGGAAAATCATCTGTAACTACGTAATAATAAATTCCATCAGGAAATTCTGGTGTTACACCATACCTTCCATTACACTGATCNAGATCACCTGAACCTTCTATATACTCATAATCTTGAGTAAATGCTCCCATTTCAATTGGAATATTTAAGTTATTATTACTATTTGGACCACCTAGTAANGCTGTCAAAGTGCTTGGACGGCCTGGATCAGGTTGAGACTTTAATCTATAACTGGGTTTAAGTGNAATNANTGANCTATTTGAATTATCTGCTTGAGAAAAACCATATCTAGCATAAACTGGAAATCCATCTGAAGCCCATCCTACTAATGTCATACCCATATTGTTTCCTAAAAAATTGATTAAGAGCTCAGGCATACCATGATAATGATATGCNCCATTAGGTTGAACATGAGCGTGATTCATATCATCTCCAAAATTAAAAGTTTCATGACCTAAAGCCTCAATATTCCATCTTCCTTGACCTTGNGCTAATCTACACTCACCATTATCATTACACCTACCTGCAGTTCCTGGATCGAATTTAACACTGTTTAATGCGTATGCTATTTCTAACGCTTGCCCAACAACTTCTAGCCCACTTTCAGAAATAATAGTAGGACACAAAGTAAATCTTTCATTAACCGATTGTNCTCTAATTGTATTAGGATTATTACCATTAGGAAATGTCCCAACTTCATGNTTAGGTATACCATTTCCAGTTAATATTCTATAATTANTATCNGAANTCCATGAATAAATGCTATTTGCATTTACAGACTCATCTCCATTAAATATATTCTCATCTATATCAGTNAGAACANTAGCTGTTGAATANTCACCATTACANTTTTCNAAAANAGTTTCGTCANTGTCATCACAGGAGAAAAGTAGAATTATTATAAATGAAATGTAAAATTTATTCATATATTCAAATATACAAATTATTTAACCTAACCATTTTTCAAAAAACNATAAAATCATTGATTAAAGCATATCAACAAAAGTTTTTATTAGTTTTATCNTCTAATATTTGAAAANATCTAAATATGAAAAAATTTTCANNNATAATATNNCTAATAATTTTTTCAATAAATTTTNATGGTCNATCNCAAGANANCAANCCTAAGTCATTCGAAGCAATAAAAATAAACTCCGAAGANATAATATTAGACGGNAANTTAGACGAATCATTCTGGAAAGATATAATTGGAATAGATGATTTTTTGATGCAAGAACCTATTGAAGGAGGCAAGCCNACTGANAANACAATNATTAAAGTNGNNTACGATGAAAATTATCTATATATAGGTGCAATNTTATATGATTCTGANCCAAATGGAATAAAATCTTTTAAAATGAGGAAAGACTCTCCNCTAAATACTGATGATAGGTTTATGTTAATTTTAGACACNTATCTCGACGGTAGAAATGCATATTTCTTTGAAATAAATCCTAAAGGATTAATGGGAGATGGATTATTAAGTATTGGACAAGGATTAAGCTTAAATAAAAACTGGGATGGTATTTGGAGACCCTGGACACATATTGGTGATTTTGGTTGGTCTACAGAGATACGTATTCCATTTCACACTTTAAATTTTGATCCTAAAATTAGTACTTGGGGAATAAATTTTCAGAGAACAGTAAGAAGGAAAAACGAAGAAATACTGTGGTCAGGACATAAAAGGAATCAAGGTCTATTCAGACCTCAAAATGCTGGAAGATTAACTGGCCTAAATAATATATCTCAAGGTTTAGGCCTTGAAATTGTTGGATATGGAAAAACTCAAGCATCCAAGATAGAAAAAGATTTAGGTGGATACGATAAAGATGCAAATATTGATGGTGGATTAAATATAAATTATAATTTAACTCCTGGGTTAAAAGCATCTGTCACTCTTAATACTGATTTTGCTGAAACAGAGGTTGATGATAGACAAATTAATTTAACTAGATTCCCAATTAGGTTTCCAGAAAAAAGAGATTTCTTTTTAGAAGGTGCTAATATCTATCAATTTGCTTCTAGAAGTGGTGTATACCCATACTTTTCAAGAAAAATAGGTCTTCAATCTGGAAATCCAATACCAATTTTATTTGGAGGTAGAATAATTGGTAAAATCGGAAAAGTAGAAGTGGCAGCACAACAGGTGAAAACAAGAGAAACTGATTTAGTTAACAGTGAAGATTTTTCAGTTATAAGATTAAAACAAAATTTTTGGAAAGAAAGTAGTATTGGTGTTTTATATACCAGAAGACATACCAATAAAGGAAATGAATTTGTACCTCCTTTACCAGACAGAAACACTCTTGGAGTAGATTTAACATTGAATACATCAACATTTCTAAAAAATCAGAACCTACAATTTCAAGCTTTTGCGGTAATTCATAATCCAAACACTCTTAATGAAACTAATAATAACATCTGGGATAGATCTGCAAGAGGCCTTCGTTTTAATTTTCCAAATGATCCGTGGTCAGGAAGTTTATCCTATAGGGAATTTGGAGTGTCTTATGACCCAGCTGTAGGTTTCTCAAGAAGGAATTCATTTAGAAGAGTTGAACCAAGAATTAGATTTTCTCCCCTTATAGAAAAAAGTTCAGTTATAAGAGAACTTCAATGGGAAATTAGCTTTGAAAACTTAATGAGTTTAGATTGGAAAAGATTAACTCAAAATATTAGGTTAACACCTTTATCTATACGTTTTGAAAGTGGAGATGAAATATCATATCAAATAATTAAGAATTTTGAAAGTCTTGAATATGATTTTAATATTCTGGGAGATAACTCAGTAATTATCCCAATTGGTGATTACTCAAATTGGAAACATCAAATTGAATTTGAAACTGCTAATCATAGAAAAATAGTATATGAAATTGAGCTAAATGCAGAGGGATTTTGGTCTGGAAATCGTACTGAATATCAAAATAATTTAACTTTAAGACCTATAATAGGTATAAATCTAAATTTTGGTTATATCCATTCTAAAGTAAGCTTAATTGAAGGAAATTTTAAAACTAACTTAGTACGTTTTTTAGCTGATTTTGACTTATCTCCTTTTATTTCATTTTCATCAAATATCCAGTATGATGATATAAGTAAGCGAATAGGAATGAATAATAGATTTAAATACACAATTACTCCGGGTTCAGATATATACTTTGTCTATAACCACAATTGGGTAGATGATTACGGAAAATACAAAACATCATCAATGTTAGGCGCGAGTAAAATCACCTATACTCTAAGATTTTAATTATAAACTTAATTCTTCTTGAGAATAAATTTTTAAATCATTATATGATTTATCAAGAGCAGAAATTAAATCTAAATATCTTTCAACTAAACTTTTCATTTGGTTAACATCACTAAGAAATCCATCAGATCTATAATATTCTTTATCTATTTTATAAAATGTAGGAACAAGTTCTGAGTATACATATCCTTCATCCTTTTTTTCCTTTGAAATAATTATAATTTTTTTATTAATTCTAGAAATTGCATTAAAAAAATAATCATCAATTATTCTACTAACAGCCAAATTTCTTTGAAATAAATTGTTATAAGTGTCTGAAAGTGCATATCTAAAATTTTTAGATTTTATTAACTCAGTAGATCCTGTACTTTTAAGTTCTTCATAAATTCCATTTTGAGCAAAAAATGATACAGTACCCCTTTGCATAAGAAGTAATAATCTTTCAGCAATTTCTCTGTCTGTTAATGATTGATTTTGACTTAACAAATCACTCAATAATTCCTCTCCTGCTACTAAACATCTATTTTGCAAATTTCTTATATTATTAAGTTGATTTAATTCTAAATCAATTATTTTTTGCATATCCACAACAAGTTCGTTTTTATAGGAGTTTTTTTCTTTAGTGATTCTCAAATCTTCAAAATAGAATGAAAGAAGAATACTTAAAAAAACTACGGTGGCTTCTGAAAAGTACCTTGGAAGAAATTGGAATATTTGAAATTTCATAGCTCAATTTTAATATAATTATATGATTTTTTAATTAATTTATAACTAAATAAACCAATAGATATGATAAAATATTTTACAATACTAGTTTTTCTTAATACTCATTTATTTTCTCAAGATTTAAATTACAAGTTTCTAAATGATATTAATTATAGATCTGAAAAAGAAAAGAAAGAAGATAAATATATTGCTGAGAGGTGCAATTTAGACATATATTATCCAACAAATAAAAATAATTTTGCAACAGTAATTTTTTTTCATGGTGGAGGATTAAAGGGTGGTAATAAATATATTCCAGAATTTCTTAAAGATAAAGAAATAGCAATAGTTAGCCCTAACTATAGATTAAATCCCAAAGTAAAGGCACCAACATATATTGACGATGCTGCAGCCTCTGTTGCATGGGTCTTTAATAATATTGAAAAATATGGAGGAAACAAAAATTTAATTTTTGTATCTGGAAGTTCTGCAGGAGGTTACTTAACTAGTATGATTGGCCTTGATAAAAGCTATTTAGAAAAATACAACGTAGATGCAAATGATATAGCTGGACTTATTCCTTTAACTGGCCACGCAATAACTCATTTCACTGTTAGAGATGAAATGGGTATTAAAGGTACTCAACCAGTCATTGATAAATATGCTCCTTTATTTCATGTAAGGAATAACTCATCACCAATTCTTTTAATAACAGGAAATAGAGAACTAGAAATGCTTGGGAGATATGAGGAAAATGCATATTTATATAGAATGTTAAAAGTAGTTGGGCACCAAAATGTTGAATTAATGGAACTTGATGGATATGGTCATGGTATTGGATACCCTTCTATGCCAATTCTTTTGAAAAAAATTAATAGTATAACCAAAGAAATTTTAAAGTAAATTATTACCTAATAATTATTATAAAGGTCAGTATTTCCTGAGAAGATAAAATCCTATTCCAAGCACCAAACTCATCTATTTTTCCATACCATGATTCGTTAAAGCCTAATTGACTACCAATAACAAAATCTGTAGCATCTATAGTAAGT
>NZVP01000065.1 GCA_002697405.1 Flammeovirgaceae bacterium | reverse complement strand
ATTCTCATTATGCTTTTTTAAAAATTTCTGAAGGTTGTGATAGACCTTGTTCTTTCTGTGCAATACCTCTTATGAGAGGAAAACACAGATCTAAGTCTATTGAAGATATAGTTATTGAGACAAAGAATCTAGTTAAAAATGGTGTCAAGGAGATTATGGTAATTGCTCAGGATTCTACATACTATGGACTTGATTTATATGGTGAAAGGAAGTTGCCAGACTTATTAAAAAGTCTTTCGGATATTGAGGGACTTGAATGGATACGATTACATTATGCATATCCATCGGGATTTCCCCTTGAGATAATTAAGGTTATGAGAGAGAGGGAAAATATCTGTAACTACTTAGACATACCACTTCAGCATGGATCGACAGAAATCCTAAAGATGATGAGAAGAGGTATAACCAGAGAGAAGACAGATGATTTGATTAAGAGCATAAAAGATATTAATCCTGATATTTCGATTAGAACTACTCTAATTGTTGGTCATCCAGGAGAGGAAGAGAAACATTTTCAAGAAATGTGTGAATTTGTTTCAAGAAATAGATTTGATAGATTAGGTGTTTTTACTTACTCACATGAAGAAGGAACTCATTCCCATAGTTTCAATGATGATGTTCCCGAGACGCTTAAAAGAAAGAGATATAATCATATTATGTCTTTACAACAAAAAATATCTCATGAAATAAATCTAGAAAAAGTTGGTAAATCATTTAAAGTGCTTATTGATAGAGGTGATAAAAATAATTATTTTGGCAGAACGGAATTTGACTCTCCAGAAGTGGATAATGAAGTTATTATACCAGTTGCTAATTCTCATCTTAGAATTGGAGATTTTTATAATGTAGAAATAATTAATGCAAGAGAATATGATCTTCTTGGAAAAATAAAATAATGAAAAAAGAAACAATATCTTTTAAGGAAACTGGATACTTCTCGAAAAAATTTCTAGATTTTATCGATAATGAGTCTTTATCATATTACCCAAATGAAAAAAACATTCTTAACGTCATTAAAAATTTTAATTTTTCTAAAGTTAATAGAGAATTATTAAGCAAAGAGTTAGAATTTCAGTACAAAAGCCTAGTTACTTCTTCTATTGTTAATGACAATATAAAATCTATTATGTCTGATAATACTTTTACTGTTACAACAGGTCATCAACTTAATATTTTCACGGGGCCTATGTATGTTATATACAAAATTGTTTCAGTAATAAAACTTTCTAGAATGTTATCTGAAAAGTATCCTAAATATAAGTTTGTACCTATTTATTGGATGGCTTCCGAAGATCATGATTTTGATGAAATTAAGTCTTTTTATTCAAGCGGTAAAACGTATTCATGGGATATTGAATCCAAGGGTCCAGTAGGAAATTTGAATACTGAAGCTCTTAAAAATATATTTGATGAAGACATTTCTATTCCTGATTTTTTTAGGGAGGCGTATTCTTCTAGTTCCTCTTTATCAGAAGCTGTTAAAAAATACATGAATCATCTCTTTGGAGAATATGGCCTTATTACAATCGATCCAAATTCAAAAAATTTGAAAAAGTCTATTAGTGATATTATAGTTGATGATGTTGTGAATAATACTATTGAAAAAGTAGAAAAATCTTCTGAAAAAACTTCAGATGTTTATGTGAGAAAAATTAACTTTTTCTTTCAAGGTTCTGATTTTAGAGAAAGAATTGATAAAACTAATAAGTACAATATATTATCAACTAATTTATCATTTACTGAAAAAGAGATTAAAGATAAGATAGGATCTTCTCCAGAATTATTTAGTCCAAATGTGATTACGAGATGTCTGTATCAACAAAGAATTTTACCAAATATTTGCTATATAGGAGGTCCTGCTGAAATTGTTTACTGGGAAAGTTTTAAAAAGTTTTTTGAATATTATGATATCCCTTATCCAGTCTTAGTGCCTAGAGACTTTGTTTTATTAATAACAACAAAAATTCAAAAATTAATAAATAAGCTAAAACTATCATTGACTGATCTTTTTATCGACAAAAATAAAATTGAAAATAAAGTATTAGGGATAGAAAAGTATGAATCAAAAAATTTTAAAAAAGAGATAGATGATATAAATAAAATTCTATATAATATCTCTGAAAAATTTGAGACAGAGGACCCAACCATGAAGCCTCATGTTTTAGCTACGGCAAAAAAAATGGAGAATAGACTTCTTCAAATTGAGAAGCGTTTTATAAATAAACATAAAAAAAATAATGATAAACTCATTAATCAAATTTTAGATTTGTATTCGTTTATAAAGCCTGATAATTCAATCCAGGAAAGAAAAGAAAACTTTATGAGTTTTTATGATTTAAACTTTATAGATAATTTGCTAGAAAATTTAGATCCATTAGATCTCCAATTTAAAATTCTTAAGAAATAGATATGAATTTTGATGTATGTATAATTGGTGCTGGGCCTATAGGAATATGCTGTGCTATCGAAGCCAAGAAGAAGAATTTAAGCTATATAATAATAGATAGAGGATGCTTAGTTAATTCATTATATAACTATCCAAAAAATATGACTTTTTTCTCAACATCGGACAAGCTTGAGATTGGTGATGTCCCTTTTATTTCTCATAATTCAAAACCTACTAAGTCAGAGGCTTTAGAATATTACAGGAGGGTAGTTTCTTCTTGGGAGTTGAATATTAATCTTTATGAAGAAGTCACTGATATCATAAAAGAAGATAAGTTTATGATTAAAACATCTAAAGCAGAGTACAGTGCAGATAAGGTAATTATATCTACAGGGTTTTATGATATTCCTTATAAACTTGGAGTTCCTGGGGAGGAGTTAGAGAAAGTGAAACATTATTATGATGAACCCCATCCATACTTTGGGATGCGAGTTGCTGTAGTTGGAGCAGCTAACTCAGCAGTTGATGTAGCATTGGAGACATATCGAAAAGGTGCAAAACAAGTAACTATGATTATTAGAGAGCCTAGTTTAAGTGATAGCGTTAAATATTGGGTTAAGCCAGATGTTGAAAATAGAATAGATGAGGGTTCCATAAAATCATATTTTAATTCTAATATAAAAAAGATTGAAGATGATAAAATTCATGTTTCTACGCCTGATGGTGAAATAGTTTTAGAAAATGATTTTGTTTTAGCTATGACAGGTTATCAGCCTGACTTCTCATTTCTAACTAAATTAGGTATTGAGCTTGGTAATGACGAATATAGAACACCTGTCCATAATCCCGATACAATGGAGACAAACATCGAAGGAATTTATCTTGCTGGTGTAATTTGTGGAGGCCTTAAAACGAATAAATGGTTTATAGAAAACTCTAGAGATCATGCCTCTATTATTTTTTCTAATATAAATTAATATAACTCATAATTTTATTTATCGTATTATTATCGAGTTTATGAATATGCTAAGACTACTACTTTTTTTAATTTTTTTTGGTAACTATTCTTATTCACAAGAGAGGTATACACTTAATGGGTACATTACTGACTCCAAGTCAGGAGAAAGCCTTATTGGTGCTACAGTTTATATTAATCAAATTAGCTCAGGAACTATCACTAATCCATATGGTTTTTATTCAATTACTTTAGATGAAGGTAATTATGATGTAGATTTTAGATATATAGGATACCAAACAATTTCAAGAAAAGTAGAACTTTCTACAAATTTGAAAATAGATATTGAACTNCTTAGTTCAGATATAGAGCTGGAGAGTGTAGTTGTGAGTGATGTTGCAGAAGATTTTAATATTACAAGTATTGAGATGAGTACATCTAAACTCGATATGTCAAAAGTAACGGAAATACCAACTTTCTTAGGAGAAAATGATATAATAAAGGCTATTCAACTTCTGCCAGGTGTCAGTTCAGTGGGAGAGGGTGCTTCTGGATTTAATGTTAGAGGTGGATCAGTTGGTCAGAATTTAGTCCTTTTGGATGAAGCCCCAGTCTATAACTCCTCTCATTTACTAGGTTTCTTATCAGTATTTAATCCTGATGCTGTAAAGGATTTAAAATTATATAAAGGTGGAATCCCATCTCGTTATGGTGGAAGGATATCGTCCATACTTGATATAAGAATGAAAGACGGAAACAAAAAGAATGCTGTAATATCTGGAGGTATTGGAACTATTTTTAGTAGGCTAACTCTGGAGTCTCCAATTGTAAAAGATAAGTCCTCTTTTATATTAGCATTGAGAAGGTCCTATGCGGATATACTGGCCAGACCTTTTTTAAAAAATTCAAATTTTTTTGATGANGGAGCAGCGTTAAACTTTTATGATCTAACTGCTAAATCTAATTTTGAGCTTAATGAAAATAACACATTATATATTTCAAGTTACATAGGTAGAGACATTTTTAAGTTTGATGCTCGTCAAGGATTTAACTGGGGAAATAAAACGGGTACAATTAGGTGGAATCACTTATTTAATGACAGGCTTTTTTCAAATTTTACTGCCATATATAGTAATTACGATTATCAACTTGCATTTGGTAGTGATGATAGAAATAAATTTGAGTGGGACTCTAATGTGGAGACATATAATTTTAAACCAGAATTCACCTACTTTGTAAATACTAATAATGAACTTTCAATTGGAGCAGAACTAATAAATTATAGATTTGAACCTGCTAACGCCATAGGAGTAAGTGATGGTGAAATGACAGATATTACTTTACCTGACAAGTATGCATTTGAGGGGGGGNTATATATTGGAAATGAGCAAAAAATTTCNTCACTAACTCTTGCTTATGGTTTAAGATATTCTTTCTATTCTTATTATGGTCCTGGAGACATTTATGAATTTGGTGACCCTCTCTCTAGTGGAGATAGGCGTCCTCTGATTTCTGAAAATAAAGTTGGAAAACGTGAGACTATACAGAATTTCTCAAAATTTGAGCCTAGGGTCTCAATAAATATTTTATTGGGTAGGACATCATCTTTGAAAGCTAGCTATAACAGAATGGCTCAGTATATACATTTATTGTCTAATACAGCAGCTTCTAGCTCATTGGATGTCTGGACACCAAGTACAAATAATATTAAACCTGAAATTGCTGATGCGTATGTTTTAGGTTACTTTAAAAATTTTAAAAACAATACATATGAAGCTTCTTTAGAGTTATACTACAAAGATCTTCAGAATCAAATTGATTATATTGATGGAGCTGANCTTCTAATTAACAAATATATTGAGGGGGATCTTTTAACGGGTATTGGTAGAGCTTACGGACTTGAGTTTTTATTTAAAAAAAATAGAGGTAGATACAATGGTTGGTTTAGCTATACTCTGGGGAGGTCTGAATTGAAGATTGATGGAATTAATCAACATCAATGGTATCCAACTAGGTATGATCAAACACATAATATTAAAATNACATCAACATATAAAATAAGTGAAAGNGTCCAAATCTCTGGAAACTTTGTTTATCTAACTGGTACTCCTGTGACTTTCCCATCATCAAAGTTTGTCATTCAAGGATTTGCAATACCGCATAATGCATCAAGTGCCAGACATCAGTTTAGAATACCAGATTACCATAGGTTAGATTTCTCAGTAACAATTAATGGTAAGAAAGAAAAGAAAAATGGAAAAGTGAGAAAGAATGATAGCTCTCTTATAATTGGAGTTTANAATGTTTATAATAGACGAAATCCTTTTTCAATTTATTTCTCTCAAGGTGATGGAACTGTTTCAGATTCATATGTTCCTGGTGAGGTAACTAGGCTTTCTATTATTGGTTCTTTCGTTCCATCTATAACTTATAATTTTAAATTTTAATGAAAAAATATTCTATAATAGTTCTATTTCTTTTATTATTTTCTTGTGAAGATATTATCACCCCAGATCTTCCAATAAATGAGCCTATAGTTGTTGTTGATGCTTGGATAAATAATTTAGAAAAAGATCAAGTTATTAAACTNTCAGAATCACAAAATTATTTAGATAGTAGTTCTCCTGTTCCTGTTGTGGGAGCNAGTGTATTTNTTTATGACGAATNNCAAAATCAATTTANTTTNACTGAAGTTAATAATGGAGAATATGTNTGGTCACCAGATTCAATCATTAAAAATNTTGGTGATGTTGGAACAAAATTTTATTTAAGTATATCGTTACCTGATGATGGAATAAATATATTCTCAGAATCACAACTTAATAGAACTTCAATAATAGATAGCGTTAATTTTGTGAGAGGACAAGTTCCTGAGGGATCTTATTATGCTGAATTTTGGTCTAGAGAACAAGAGGGCCCAGGTGATGCTTACTGGATAAAAAGTTATATTAATGGAGAATTGCAAACGGATTACCAAGATATAATAACTTGTATAGATGCTGGGGCATCTTCAGAGGGAGCAATTATTGATGGGATACCTTTTATTCCTCCAATTAGGAGGGCAGTTACAAAGTTTAATAGCGATGATGACGGAAATTTTTTATCTCCATTTGTGAAGGGAGACTCACTTTACGTTGAAATCCACTCTGTTACTTACGAAGCTTTTGATTTTCTAAATAAGACAGCTATTCAAATTAATAGACCAGGTGGTTTCAGTGAATTATTTGCTGTCTCATTATCTAATGTTCCAACTAATTTAGTAGTAACAAATATTTCAGATAATTCTATAAATTCAAATTATCCAATAGTAGGGTTTTTTAATGTTTCTTCAGTTCATGGGATGGGAAATACTTTAGATGATGAAGAAATTGAGAAGATTGAACTTTACAATAGGGAGTGGTAATTTATTTAATTGCCCTAACCATTTCTTTCTTTCCTTTAGGCCCTGGTAAAACATCAACTTTAAAGCCTATATGTTTAAGATCTCTTTTAAATTGCCCGCTCGAGCAGTATGTTACAAGAATAGAACCATCTCTCATGCATGCATATATTTTTTCTAGATTCTTTTTCTCCCAGATACTTGGTTGTTTACTTGGAGCAAATGCATCGAAGAAGATGATATCGTATTTTTCACTAAGATTAATTTCTTCTAGTGAAATTTTAGATTTTAAAAAATCTATTTTCTTACCCATATCATTTATTATACCTGGCAAAATAGAGTGTGATGATTTAAATATTTTATTGTATTGGTCCCCAACTTTTTTTATATAGTTTAATTTTTCTATAATATTATTTGGTAGGGGAAAAGGTTCAAGGGTATGATATGATATTTTTTCTTTTCTTCTTTCTATAAAGATATATGTAAGAAGAAAATTCAGTCCAGTGCCAAACCCTACCTCTAAAATTTTGATATTATTTTTTTTGTTTTGATTGAGATAGAATTCTAAACCATTTTGAATATATACGACATTAGACTCATTAATAGATCCGTGCAATGAGTGGTATGATTCATTTAATTCAGAATTAAAAATAGTATCTGAACCATCTGAAGTTTTAATTATCTTAAGACTCATTTTTTGATAAGGCAGACACAGTGTGCTGCAACTCCTTCTTCTCTTCCTACAAAGCCTAGCCCTTCCGTTGTTGTAGCCTTAATTGAAATTTGTGTAACATTAATATCCATAATATTAGACAAAGTCTCTCTCATTAAATCAATATGATTTCTGAGTTTAGGTTTCTCTAACAGTACTGTTACATCAACATTTGAGATTTGGTAATTATTTTTTTTAACTAAGCTTATCACTTTTTGTAAAAGAACTTTACTGTCTACCCCTTTATATTTTTCATCAGTGTCTGGAAAGTGTTTTCCTATATCACCAAGGCTTAGTGATCCAAGAAGAGCATCACAAATTACATGGATTACCACGTCTGCGTCAGAGTGCCCTATGGCGCCTTTGTGATGTTTTATTTCTATTCCACCCATCACAAACTTTCTGCCTTTTTCAAGTTTGTGTACATCATAACCATGACCTACTCTAAAATTATTCATTAAACAAATTTAAGATTAAACTATATCTTAACGCAAGAAATTTAAATTAATGTCTTCTTAGTTTCAGAACATTAATTTAAATTAGCTCGTAATAAAGGCAGTTATGAAATATTTCTTTTTCTTTCGTTCAGTTAATAGTTACTATAATGATATAGCATTATTAATTTTTAGAATTGTTATTGGATTATCTCTCATGACACATGGTTATGGAAAACTAATTCGATTGATGGATGGAAATATTTGGGGAAGAACACATCTTTTCTTTAACGAAGAAATCTCTCTGGCATTAGTTACATTTGCTGAATTCTTTTGTCCTTTATTTGTTGCAATTGGATTTTGGACCAGACTTTTTACTATTCCAATTATTTATACTTTCATCATTATAGTTTTTGATGTTCATATTGATGATCCTTTCTCTAAAATGGAAAAGGGAATACTCTTCTTATCTTCTTATCTTCTTATTTTTGCGTTAGGGCCGGGCAAGTTATCTGTTGATAACCTAACCTCTAAAAAGTAAAAGAAGAACCAAAATTTTTATATATTTACCATAGTAAACCAAACTAATCTATTTACACCTTGAGTGTAAATTGAAGGTTCCCCAGTAACCTACATTTACCGATATGATTTTCAAAAATGAAAATTTAACTCCCAAAAAATTAAAAGAACTTTATTTATCAATTCTTAAGCCTAGGCTTATTGAAGAGAAAATGCTTATCCTTCTTCGTCAAAATAGAATTAGTAAGTGGTTTTCGGGAATAGGTCAGGAAGGTACATCTTCAGGCGTTGCAATGGCAACTGATTCATCAGAATATATCTTACCTATGCATAGAAACCTTGGAGTATTTACATGTAGAAATATATCTATGGTTCAACTCTTTAATCAGTTTCAAGGAAAGGTAGACGGTTTCACAAAGGGTAGAGATAGGTCTTTCCACTTTGGTTCAAAAGAACATAATATAGTTGGAATGATTTCTCATTTAGGTCCTCAACTTGGGATAGCTGACGGTATTGCACTTGCAAAAAAGATGAAGAAAGAGAAAAAAGCTACAGTAGTTTTTACTGGAGATGGTGGTACAAGTGAAGGAGATTTCCATGAAGCTTTAAATGTTGCT
>NZVP01000064.1 GCA_002697405.1 Flammeovirgaceae bacterium | reverse complement strand
TTTTTCATTGAATATGTAAATGATGATGTAAAACCCTTCATTTTTTTATAATTATCACTCATAGAATTAAGCATATCAAGAGCTTTTTTATCGTTTTGAGAAAACAAAAAGTATGTATTTAAAAAAATGAAACTAAGAAGAAATGTAATCTTTTTCATAATATAAAGTTAATTTAAATCATTAAGTAATTTTAATTTATATCGTTAAGTAATGTTAACCCAAATCATTAAGTATTTTCTCTAAACTATATTCGTCTTGAATCAAAACTTTTCTTGGTTTACTTCCTTCAGATGGGCCAACAATACCTGCTACTTCAAGCTGATCAGTTAATCTTCCAGCTCTATTGTACCCTAATTTTAATTTTCTTTGTAATAATGATGTACTACCTGTTTGAGATGCGACAATAAGTCTTGCAGCATCTTCAAATAATGGATCTCTATCACTAAGATCAATATCAGTAATTTGTTTTTCATTTTCATCTATATATTCTGGAAGTAAATAAGCTGACATATATCCTGTCTGATTTCCAATTTGATCACAAATTCTTTCAATTTCAGATGTATCTACAAAAGGACATTGAAGTCTAATAATATCTGATCCCGGTGAAAATAACATATCACCCATACCAACTAATTGTTCAGCTCCTTTGGTATCAAGAATAGTTCTTGAATCCATATTTGAAGTAACTTTAAATGAAAGCCTAGTTGGAAAATTAGCTTTAATAACACCTGTTATAACATTAACTGATGGTCTTTGTGTAGCTACAATTAGATGTATACCTATAGCTCTTGCTAATTGAGCTAATCTTGCAATTGGTGTTTCAATTTCTTTTCCAGCTGTCATCATTAAATCAGCTAACTCATCTATAACTAAAACAATATATGGTAAATATCTATGTCCTTCGCTTGGTTTAAGCTTACGATTAATAAATTTTTTATTATACTCTTTAAGGTTTCTTGCTTGCGCATCTTTCAATAAATTATACCTTACATCCATCTCTGTACATAATGAATTCAGAGTATGAACTACTTTTTTTGTTTCTGTTATTATCGGCTCTTCGGAATCTGGGAGCTTAGCTAGAAAATGTTTTTCAATTTTATTATAAAGAGAAAGCTCAACTTTTTTAGGATCAATTAATACAAATTTTAGTATTGAAGGATGTTTTTTATAAAGTAAAGAAGAAAGCATAACATTTAATCCAACAGATTTTCCTTGACCTGTTGCTCCTGCTACTAATATGTGGGGCATTTTAGTTAAGTCAGCTAAAAAAACTTCATTTGAAATTGTTTTTCCTAAAATTAATGGTAATTCATAATCACATTTGATAAATTTTTCTGTGCTCATAACAGATCTAAGGCTAACAATTTCTCTGTTTTTATTAGGAACCTCTATACCAATAGTTCCTTTACCAGGTATTGGTGCAATGATTCTTATACCTAAAGCAGATAAACTTAAAGCAATATCATCCTCTAAATTTTTAATTTTTGAAATTTTAATTCCAGCTTCAGGAACAATTTCATAAAGTGTTACAGTAGGTCCAATAGTAGCTTTTATTTTAGCTATTTCAATTTTGAAATTTTTAAGTGTTTCAATTATTCTATTTTTATTTGAAGTTAGTTCGTCTTTTGAAACTTGAATTTTTTTATCTGTAGTATCATTTAATAGATCAACTTTTGGGTATTTATAATTTGAAAGATCTAATTCAGGATCATAAACATTACTGGTTAATGTTGTTGATTTTTTTTCATCAATTCCTTGCTCAACTTTAAGTGTTAACTCTTCATCTTCGTTAGTTTCTTCATTTGGATCATTATTATCCTCATTATTAATTTCATTAATTATTTCTTCATCATCAACAGTAATATCATCATCATTAGTAACAAGTTCTTCAGAATAATCACCTGTTTCTTCCTCAGGTTCTTCAGTTAATACATCTTCAAAATCTTTGGTAGCATTTCTATTTTTAAATATTGAAAGGCTTAAGGAGTAAACATTAAAATAAAAAACGATAAAAAGAAAAAGAGAAAGTATTAATATAATTATTGATGATATACCTAATAAATTATTTAAAAAAAGAGATAGGTTGTAACCTATTCCTCCAGTGAAATTTTTTAAAAACACACTTTCTGGAAAATAAGTTAAAAAATATCCAAGAATAGTTGAAAGCCATATTATCCCAAAAAATGAAAAAATAGAAATTTTTGAGATAGAGTAAATCTTTAAATTGAATAATAATCTAAATGATATTACTAATAAAAAAGGAACTAATAAAAATGAAGAAATCCCAAATGTAACAAAGACTAAATAATGAGAAAGAAAAGCTCCAAAAACTCCTAACCAATTTTCTGATTTTTCACCAAGAGTTGAAAAAGATAATCCAGAGTCAATAAGACTATAATCTTTAGCTCCTGTAAATAAATATGAAAGTAAAGACAAAAATATTATTATTGAAAAAGTAAGAGAAATTGCACCAATTGAAACCTTAATTTTTTCAATTATAGATTTTTTACCTCCATCATCTTCATAATAATCATTATTAAAAGAGCTCTCTACCATCTTTCAAATTTAATAATACCTACTTACTTATTAATTCTCTTTTTATTTTTTTAATAAGGATTTATTAATTTTTTTAATCATTGATGGCCCTTCATATATCCAACCAGTATAAACTTGTACTAAATCAGCACCTGAACTAAGTTTTTTATGGACGTCATCACCATTAAAAATACCCCCTACTCCAATAATCTTAATTTTATTTTTAGATTTTATTTTCAAATAGTTAATAATATCATTTGATTTTTCAAATAGAGGTTTCCCACTCACCCCACCATCTTCACCATTATTTAAATTTTCTTTTGAAATTGTAGTATTAGTTGCAATTATTCCATCAACTTTATTTTTTATACATACATCTAATATATCATCTATTTCTAATTGAGATAAATCCGGTGCTATTTTTACTAAAATTGGCATTATCTTATTTTTTGAAAAATTTTCTGACTGAATTTTTTCAATTAGCATATTTAGGTTTTTTTTAGATTGTAATTCTCTTAAGTTTGGTGTGTTAGGAGAACTTACATTTATTACAAAATAGTGAACATATTTTCTAAGTTTTTTAAAGCAAATCAAGTAGTCATCTATAGCTTTTGAATTAGGAGTAACTTTATTTTTTCCAATATTTGCTCCGATAATAAGATCTCCTTTGTAAGATTTAATACGATTAAGGATTTTATTAACTCCATCATTATTAAATCCCATTCTGTTTATTAAAGCCTTATTAGATTTTAATCTAAATAATCTTGGTTTAGGATTTCCTGACTGTGGTTTTGGAGTAATTGTTCCTACCTCAACGTGTCCAAATCCAAAACATTCCATTTCGTTTAATAACTCAGCATTTTTATCAAAACCAGCAGCTAGACCAATTTTATTTTTAAATTTTAAACCAAATAATGATGTTTTTAATTTATTATCATTTAGTACAAAAAAGACCTTAGCAAAAGATTTTAGAAATGGTATTTTTAATATGATTTTTAAAAAAATGAAGGAAAAGTTATGAATTGATTCAGGATTAAAAAGAAATAGTATTGGACGAATCAATTTCTTATACATAATGCAAATATAAGTATTGTATTAACTCCTTGGATGAAATTTGTTGACTACTTCTCTTAAATATTCCTTATTCAAGTGAGTATATATCTCTGTCGTTGTTATCGATTCATGACCAAGCATTTCTTGAACTGCCCTTAAATCTGCACCACCTTCAATCATATGTGTTGCAAATGAATGTCTAAATGTATGTGGGCTAATCTTTTTTTCAAGATTTATCTTTTTAGAAATTTTTTGAATAATTATAAAAATCATATTTCTAGATATTTTAGATCCCCTTCTATTTAAAAAAAGAAAACCTTCATTTCCAGATTTAATTTTAATATTTTTTCTATGTTGATCACTATAAATTTTAATATACTTTATAGCTGCGCTTCCAATAGGAACTAATCTTTCCTTAGATGCTTTACCAATAACTTTAATAAATCCTATATCTAAATAAAGATTTTGATATGATAAATTGATAAGCTCAGAAACTCTTAAACCACAGCTATATAAAGTCTCAATAATAGCTCTATTTCTTACCCCTTCAAATGAATCTAACTCAATTGATGATAATATTTTTTCAATATCCTCAATATTTAGAGTGTCTGGAAGTTTTTTATCAAGCTTTGGAGATTCAATTAATTCAGTAGGATTTATTTTTATTTTTTCTTCAATTAATAAATAGTTAAAAAAGGATTTTATTCCTGAAATTATTCTTGCTTGAGAATATGATGAAATACCAAGATTATATAAATATTCAACAAATTCTCTAATAATTATAGTATCAATATCAGAATAATCAATATCATCTTTATTGATTGATTTCAAAAAAGATGTAAGTTTATTTATATCGTTAACATANGCATNATATAGANTTNTCTGATAATGATCNNTCTANTTTTAAANAATTNNTATATTCAATTATCTCATGTTCCCACATAAAATNTTTTTTTTAGACTAAATTTATANAATCATGAAGTTAATAATTATAAATGGTCCAAATTTAAATTTACTNGGAATNAGAGAAAAAAATATATATGGAGATACCTCNTTTGAGNCCTATTTTAATACTTTATTAGAAAAGTTTGATGGANTAATNAATCTNGAATANTATCAATCAAATCATGAAGGNGAACTAATNGAGAAAATTCAAGAAGTTGGATTTTCNTATGANGGTATAATTATAAANGCAGGTGGTTTTACTCATACATCAGTTGCTTTAAGAGATGCCATAGCATCAGTTACAACNCCTGCAATAGAAGTACATATAAGTAACATTTTATCAAGAGAAGACTTTAGAAAAAAAAGTTATTTGAGTGATGTATGTACCGGAATTATTTCTGGTCTAGGTTTATTGGGATATGAAGCTGCAATAAAATATTTTTCTGAAAAAAATGATTAATATTTATACNGATGGTTCAAGTAGAGGAAATCCAGGTCCAGGGGGATATGGAATTGTAATGCTTTATAAGGGTCAAAGAAAAGAGCTTAGTCAAGGTTATAGATTAACCACAAATAATAGAATGGAGTTAATGGCAGTTATCAAAGCGCTAGAAGCACTTAAAAATGATAAAATTGATATAACAATTTACTCAGATTCAAAATATGTTGTAGAATCTATAGANAAGGGATGGATCTGGAATTGGGAGAAAAAAAACTTTAAAAAAAAATTAAATTCAGATTTATGGAAAATATTTATCCCATTACATAAAAAATTTAAAATAAAATTCAAATGGGTAAAAGGGCATTCTGGAGATGTAGAAAATGAAAGATGTGACGAACTTGCTAATAAAGCTCAAGAGAAAGAATTGTTGATTGATAAGTATTATGAAAATAATACCTAGATAGCTGAAATTGCAGCTCCAATAATACCAGAATTATTTCTATTTTTTGCCGGTATAATTTTACAATTAGATTTTAAATCACTTTTAAATTCGTCAAAATATTTGCTAATTCCTCCTCCAAAAATTATCGTATTTGGCGAAACAAGCAACTCAACATATTGGATATATTCACTAAACCTAGCTGACCACTCTTTCCAGGATAATTCTAATTTTTTTCTNGCAAGATTAGAAGCATATTTTTCAGCACAATCNCCATACATTTTTAAGTGACCAAACTCNATATTAGGAACAAGTTTTCTGTCTACAAAAATTGATGTACCTAATCCAGTACCAACAGTTATTACCATAACTGTTCCTTTTTTTGGAATATTTTTATTTAAATTAATTTCTGCAATTCCAGCGGCATCAGCATCATTAACTGCTCTACATTCTAAGTTAAAATTTTTAGAAAACTTTTTTTTAATATTTAGGCCTACCCATTTTCTATTAAGATTTGCTGCTGAAAACACTTTATTTTTAATTATTACACCTGGAAAGCCACATCCAACTCTATCTGTCCAATTAAATTCATTAATAAAGTTTGATTCTATACCAGAAAAAATTTTTTTTGGGGAAGCGTTTTCAGGTGTTGGAAATCTAATTTTTTGTGAAATTAATTCACCTTTTTTTGTGTCTACAACTGCAGCCTTAACTCCAGATCCACCTATGTCTATTCCAAGAACTTCCATTATTTAATAATCTTCAATTTAGCAAAATTTAGGAGTAAAGTCTTCTCTCCAACATTTTTAAAATTTACAATTGCTTTTTTTTGATTCGAATTATTATCAATTTTTTCAATAGTTCCCAGACCAAAAACTTGGTGTCTAACTTTTGCACCTTCAATTAAATCATCAATATCACTTGACTTGAAAGAAGATGATTTACTAGTGGTAAGCTTTTTAACGGGCGATAAATTTCTTCTTTTTTCTTTTAGAACATTAGACACTAGAGATCTNTTAGTATTAAAATTATCAAAATCTAAGTAAGCAGGACTTATTTCTTTTATAAATCTACTTTTTTCACAATCTTTTAACATACCATATCTATATCTGGTNCTAGAATACGTTAAATATAATTTTTTCATAGCTCTTGTTATTGCTACATAAAATAGCCTTCTCTCCTCCTCAAGATCTTCTCTAGATGAAATCATCATTTGTGAAGGAAATAAATCTTCTTCGACGCCAACAATAAAAACAACAGGAAACTCTAATCCCTTAGCCATATGAATAGTCATTAGTGATATAAATTCATCATTTTTATCTTCTTCNTTATCNTGNTCAGTCATTAAAGATATTTCTTGNAGAAAATCCTCTAATTTTTTATTTTTATTNTCATCATTATCAATAAATTCCTTTATNGAATTAAGTAATTCTTGAACATTTTCATATCTACTTATTCCTTCAATACTTCTATCATCCCAAAGTTCCTTTAATAANCCAGANTTNGATGCAATATGAGAAGCAGTTGTATAAGCATCATTATTTTTTGAAAAATTTGAAAAAGAAATTATTAAATCCTTAAAGGGGCTGAGTAAATTATTTATCCTAGAATTTAATAATTCTGAAGATCTATGCAATACTTCCCAAAGACTAATATCTTCTTTATTTGATACTGTAATTATTTTGTCTACAGATGTTTGGCCAATTCCTCTTCTTGGGTAATTAATTATCCTTCTAAACGATTGCTCATCATTATGATTAATAGAAAAACGTAAATAAGCTAATAAATCCTTTACTTCTTTTCTTTGATAAAATGATACACCACCAAAAACTTTATATTTTAAGCCAATCCTTCTTAAAGATTCTTCTATAGATCTTGACTGACTATTTGTTCTATAGAGAACAGCAAAATTGGAGTTAGTTAATTGATTTCTATTTTTCTCTTCAAAAATTAAATTGGAAACTATTTTCCCTTCTTCATTGTCTGAAAAAGACTTTTTAACAGATATCAATTCCCCATCCTCGTTATCCGTCCAAACTTCTTTACTAATCTTTGATTTATTTTTTTCTATTACTGAATTAGCTGCATTAACAATTGTTTTAGTGGATCTATAATTTTGTTCCAGCTTAATTGTTTTTAAGTCATCAAAATCATCTTCAAATTTTAAAATATTTCTAATTTCTGCTCCTCTAAATGCATATATTGATTGTGCATCATCACCAACAACAAAAATATTTCTACTCACTGAAGCTAATCTCTTTGTAATTAAATATTGGCAAAAGTTAGTATCCTGAAATTCATCAATTAAAACGTGTTGAAAAAGTTGTTGGTACTTATTTAAAATATCAATGTGATCAGAGAATAGAATATTAGTATTATATAATAAATCATCAAAATCCATTGCTTGAGATTTAAAGCATCTCTCAGAATAAATCTTATAAATTTCACCAATCATTGGTCTCAATGATGAACTGTCTTCCTCTTGTAAAATTGGATTGTTTTTATATTCTAAAGGAGAAATTAATCTATTTTTAGCATTAGAAATTCTATTAAAAACAAAATTTTCTTTGTACAATTTAGGATCAAGGTTTTGCTCTTTTACTATAGCTTTTATAAGTGTTTTTGAGTCTTGAGTATCGTATATTACAAAATTAGGGGGATATCCAATTTTATATCCTTCACTTCTGAGTATCCTAGCAAAAATAGAATGAAAAGTACCCATCCATAAACTTCTTGCATCTGTTCCTACAATTCCTTCTATTCTATTCTTCATTTCCTTTGCGGCTTTATTTGTAAAGGTTAAAGCTAAAATGGAAAAAGGATCTATTCCTTCTTTTATTAAGTGAGCAATTCTATAAGTTAATACCCTTGTTTTTCCTGATCCTGCACCTGCAATTACTAGACAAGGTCCTTTTGGGTGTAATACAGCTTCTTTTTGACTGGGATTTAAATCTTCTAAATAGTTCATAAAAATAAGAAGATGAATCTACTACTTAATTGATGAAAAAATTAATTAGTTTTGAAAAAAATTATTATGATGGAATATAATACTACTAGAAGCGATTTAATATTAAGAGAATACGGAAGAAACTTTCATAAACTTGTTGATTATGTAGGTAATATTAAGAGCAAAGAACAAAGAAATAAGATGTCAAAAACTTTAGTTGAAATGATGAAACTTACTCATCCAAGTTTTAAAGATCAGAGTGAAGTTGATGCAAAGATGTGGGATGATTTACATATTATGTCTGATTTTAATTTAGATATAGATAGCCCTTATCCTCAACCTAAGAAAAAAGGTGAAGCTGATAAACCAAAAAGATTAGAATACCCTAAAACAAAAATAAAATATAGGCATTACGGAAAAAAGATTGAATTACTTATTGAGGAAGCATGTAAGCTTAAAAAAGAGGAAGATAAAGAAGCTGCGGTTATTCATATTGGTAAAATAATGAAATCATTCTTTGGAATGTGGAATAAAGAATCAATTGATAGTAAAGTAATTGTTGATAACATAAAAGAATTATCAAATAATAAGTTATCCATAGATATTGAGAAAGTAAATGAAATGAACCTCTTCTTTAAAGTCACTAAAGAAAGAGGATCAAAACATTATCATTCAAAGAAAAATTTTAAATCAAATAGACCATTCAGAAAAAGAAGAATGTAATGGGATCTTTCAGAATAAATGGTGGAAAAAGTCTTAAAGGAGTAATTTATCCACAAGGCGCAAAAAATGAAGCTCTCCAAATTTTATGTGCTGTATTACTTTCTGATGAACCTATAACCATAGAAAATGTTCCTGATATTAAAGATGTAAATCTTTTAATTGACTTACTTAATGGTATGGGAGTCAAAGTGGAAAAATTAGATTCCACTACGTATAATTTCACATCTGATTCAATAGATGTTAACTATACTAAATCTGACGAATTTTTTGAAAAATCTTCTAAGATAAGAGGATCAATAATGTTAATGGGTCCTCTAGTAGCTAGGTTTGGAAATGCATATTTAGCCAAACCAGGGGGAGATAAAATTGGAAGGAGAAGAGTTGATACTCATTTCATTGGTATTCAAGAGTTAGGAGCGAAATTTACTTTAGAAAATAATAACACACTTTTTAAAGTTTCTGCCAAAAAACTTAAAGGAAAAAACATTTTACTTGATGAAGCATCTGTTACTGGTACAGCAAATATTATAATGGCTGCATCTCTTTCTGAGGGGAATACTACAATTTATAATGCTGCATGTGAACCATACATTCAACAACTTTGTAAAATGTTAAATTCAATGGGAGCAAAAATTAAAGGTATTGGTTCAAATTTTCTTAAAATAGAAGGAGTATCTCAATTATCTGGAACAAAACATAGGATCTTACCAGATATGATCGAAATTGGTAGTTTTATTGGCTTAGCAGCAATGACTAAATCTGATATTTTAATTAAAGATGTAAGTCTAGAAAATCTAGGAATCATTCCAAAAACTTTTCAAAGATTAGGAATAAAAATGAATTTAAAAGATGACTCAATCCATATCCCAGCTCAAGATCACTATGAGATTGAATCTTTTATTGATGGTTCTATTATGACAATTGCTGATGCTATATGGCCTGGGTTTTCTCCAGATTTATTAAGCATTGCATTAGTAACTTCAATTCAAGCAAAAGGAACTGTATTAATTCATCAAAAAATGTTTGAGAGTAGACTCTTCTTTGTAGATAAACTGATCGATATGGGTGCTCAAATAATTTTATGTGACCCACATAGAGCAACCGTAATTGGATTAGATAGAAAAATTCCTTTAAAAGGAATTCAAATGACTTCACCAGACATAAGAGCAGGAGTTTCTTTATTAATAGCTGCACTTTCAGCTAAAGGAACAAGCATCATAGATAATATTGATCAGATAGATAGAGGATATAGTAATATTGATAAAAGACTTAGAGATCTTGGAGCCGACATTGAGAGAATTTAAAATTTGTTTTTCAAATTTGTTAAAGAATAAATGGGTCCATCTACAATAAAAAGTTCAACTACAAATGAAGGTAGGCCTTCAATTACTGCATAACTTTGAAGTGAAACTTTAGTTTCTAAATCATTTACTTTAGATAATTTCCAAACTGATTTTGAATCAGATATTCTAATATAATTATTATCAAGAGGTATATATTTAGGTGATGAGGTTAAACTAACTGAAATAAAATCATCATTTTTTTCAACTTTTACATCAGAAACTAAATCTCTTTTTTTTAGAGGCCATCCCATTTCCATCGTAAAATAAACATAGAATAAAGAATCATATTTCTTTTCTAATATTTTACTATTCTCTAGTTTATACATCCACTTATGAGAATTATCATAATCCATGATAATCTCTAAAATTGAATCTATATTTCCATTTATTCTAGTTTCAGCCAAATACTCAACATTATTTATTTCATTTTTTCTAATGAAAACTTTTATATCATTTTCCTCTTTTTTTAGTTTCCAATCAGTATGAGAACTATTATGAGAATCTAAAGAAAAAAAACTTAGATATAGAATTAAAAAGTTTATTAGCATTATTGATAAAAATTATTAAATTAAATTACATAGAAAATTATAGTCTTGTTACTACATATAGTATGAGAAAATTAATTCTGTTTTTCATTTTTAGTTTATTTCTAAACACTACTTTTATTAACGCACAATCTAATGATAATGATACTATTATTTCTTATTCAGCTGACTCTTTATTTATAAAAGATGATATTAAAAAAGAGGAGTTATCATTTGACATAATAAATTTTGAGGTAAATGGTGAACAAAAAATTGCTGTAGAGAACTTATTCAATCCGACCAATATTAGATTGGATGAAAGAGATACACTTTCAATGATAATACAACTAAAAGGAAATGAAGACGAAGTTATTTTTAACTATTATTTTAATGATAATCCAAATTATAGAAATATAGAAAATGGAAAAATAATTTATGATAATAGAAGTAAAAGAATATACTTTGAATTTATACCTGATGACAACCAAGCTTTAAATAAATTTATCACATGGAATCTTTTTGCTTATGAAAAAAATTCAATATTGAAAAGATATGACTTTTTAATAGAAATTAATAACCTAGAATATCCACCTAAAATTATAAACAAGCAAATTGATAAAATAATTCGAAATAATTATTCTTTTCGTTATACACCTATTATTTCAGATGGTGATAATAATGTTTTGTTCGAATTAAAAACTGATGCGCCAATTGATAATTTTAATCCTATTAATGGAAATATTGACTGGAAAATTGACCCTAATAATATAGATGAACTTGAAAAAACATTTAGTTTTATATTGAAAGCTTATAAAAAAAATAAACCAGATTTATACGACACAGATACATTTAAAATTATTTATTCTGAAAATAATTTTCCCCCCGTTTTTGGAAAAACGTCTAAATGGATTGTAGAAGAAGGAAATAAATATATATATAAGATTCCAGTAGATGATCCAAATGTTAATGACTCAATTATTATAGAAAATGTAGGGGCACAGTTACCTCGAGGGATGAAACTTAATAGCTTTAATAAAACTATAAGTTTTGATGTTGATTATGATCATGTTGAGAGGACTAACTCTACTACTAATTATAATCTAGAAATTAAAGCTTCAGATTTGTCTGGTCTTTCCTCACAAATAACTTTGGATGTGGTAGTAATGAATACTATAAACCCTCTAAAAGTGCAAGAAAAAATTACAGAGTTAATTAATGAATTAGAAGAACAACAAGATGGTTTGGAAGAAATTAATGATAATTTAAAATGGATAGAGGCTACCTCAAAAAATAATAGAAAAATAAGAACATTTAGTGCTGCTGGTATAACATTTTTAGGAGCTTTAATGGGAGTTTTATCTACTAATTCAGAGGTTACAAGAAAAGCAGGTCCAATAATTGGTGCTAGTGGTGCTGTTCTATCAGTCATTAATGAGGTATTATCAAGAGATGATAATGAGATTAAAAACTTACTTCAAGAAACAATTAAACTTCAGTCAAATGTAAAAGCAAAATATGACAGATTAAGTTTCTATAAAAATTCAAATAACCCAAGTGATTTTCAAAATCAGGAAATAGACTTATTAGTTAGAACAATTGAAAGTGATAGAGAAAATTTAAACAAGAGCCTTTTTACTATCTCTGAAAATTATAAAATAATTATCTCTGAAAATAGAATCAGGAATATGATTAATAAAAAGAAAAATTATGAGTAAAAAACATCTTGATAATTATATTAAGATTTGTGTCAGTATTATATCAGGATCTATTTTAATGGTAATATTAATGTTTGCTAGTTTATTTACTTATGTTCTTTTTTTTGAAAGTAATGAAACAACACAGATAGAAAGAAGACAAGAACATGTAGAAAATCATATTAAAGAAGCAAAAAAACTAGATGATATCATTAAAGTACTAGAAGAGATAAGTAAAAATTTAGATGAGAGAAAAAATTAGAAATTTTTATAATTCTGATGTNTATATTAAGATAATTTATGGAATACCAGCATTAGTATCTGGAGGATTTGCATTAATATTATTTATGGTTTTCACATTCCAAATTATTCATGAAACTTTTTTCAAAGAAGAAATTTCTTATGAGAATATGATAAATGAATATAGATATAATCATAAAATTTATCATGAAAAAGATATGGAGAGAATGGATAGAATAATTGAGTTAATGCAAGAAATAAAAATTAAAACAAAAGAGAATAATTAAAAGAGTTTTCATATTTGTGGAGTCGGCGGGATTCGAACCCGCGTCCAGCTATGGAAATCGTATTCCGTCTACATGCTTAGATAATTTTTAATTTTCGAAATAGAGCAGGAAAATATCAACCAACATCTATTCTTACCTACTAAATTTCCTATATGAATTTGTAGGAAAAAACATAAAGTAGATCTCCTAATGACACCATATTAATTAACCGAAGATCACCAGTTAAATTATGATGTGGTAATTTAAATTCTTAGAATTTAAACCGCCATAGCGTATTCGTATTTACGTTCGCCGTTTAAAGTATTTAGTATTTGATTACGGATGTTACNATCACCCGACATGCAAAAATAAAATTTATCATACTGTCAATTCCAGTCGACCCCAAAAAACAAAGAACAATATTGTTGCGCAAATCTAATTTATTTAATTTACATCTGTGGAAAAATATGTTGTATCGGC
>NZVP01000063.1 GCA_002697405.1 Flammeovirgaceae bacterium | reverse complement strand
GATTCATGAAATAGTTATGAATAGGATTTAAATTTATTTTATAAATACCTCTTCCGTGAGAAGAAACAATCATATCATTAGTTTCCCTATCAATTTCTATGTCTGACACACTAGTCATAGGAAAATTATCTCCAATTAAATTCCAAGAAATCCCTCTATCTAATGATATATAAACACCTCTATACAAACCTGCATACAGAATATTTTCGAATTTTGGATCTTCAATTATTAAGTTAACAGGTTCATTTGGAAGGTTTCCTTTTAACCTATTCCATTTTTCTCCATAATTTTCTGATACATATAAGTAATTATTTAAATCATCGTAGTTAATTCCAGTCATTGACATATATACCCTGCTTTTTTTATATAATGAAGGGTGTATACTTCTTATGTAACCATCAGAAATATTATCGGAATTTTCTTTCCATGTTTTTCCATCATTTTTTGAATACCAAAATAATCCTCTGTCAGAACCAAAGTACAAAAGACCTTTTTGTAATTTAGATTCAGCAATAGCTCCAGCTGCAATTGATTTTTTTTCAGGATATTTTTTAGACTTAGTTAAATTATCACTTATAACTTTCCAATTTTCACCTTTGTTTTCAGATTTAAAAATATAGTTTCCAGCATGATATAAAATATTTGAATTATGGTGTGAAATAAAATATGGAGTAATGAAATTATATTTTAATGTATCCTTTATATAATTAGGTAAAACAGGTCTTATAGATTTTGATTTATTAGAAATTAAATTTTTTCTTCTAATTGCTCCATTTTGCATACTAAAATAAATTATGCTACTATCATTAGGATCAACTCTAGTTATACATCCATCTCCACCATCCCAAGCATCTATCCATAAATATTTCCAAGGATCGTTAAATTCATTTTTCCATTCTTTAGCTGGACCAAAAACAGTAGCATCGTCTTGAGTTCCTCCATATATATTATATGGTTTTTTATAATCCAACTCAATATCGTAAAACTCTCCTGTAGGTATATTATTATAGTGCATCCAAGAACTACCTTTATCATAACTAACAAATAAACCCCCATCATTTCCAAGTGCTAAATGATTAGAATTTAATGGGTTTATCCATAATTCACAGTGATCTAAATGTAATCCTTTTGCCTGGCTTGGATTTATTCTTTTTACAGTTCCTCCTAGGTTTTTAAATGTTTTACCACCATCATTACTGTATGCAGCTCTTACACCTAGCGCATATATTTCATTATCATCGTCAGAGCTAACATATATATCGGTAAAATACCAACCTATACCAGGGAAAATTAAAAGCTCATCTTCATGAGTTCTTGTCCAACTTTCACCACCGTTATCTGAAGTATAAACTTCTGCTGCATTACTTCTTTCTTTTGATAAATTATCAATAAGTACATATACTTTATCAGAATTACTATTTGACACCGCTATACCAGTTCTTCCCATATCTTTCCCAACGGGTAGTCCTTTAACGATTTTTTTCCATGTGTCACCATTATTTTCACTCCTATATACTCCACTATTTTCACCCTTTATACTGGGGTAATTTTCCCACATTGTTGTATAAATAATATCAGGATTTGATTGTGAAATAACAATGTCATTAGATCCAGTTTTTTCATCTATAGCTAGTACATGGTCCCAAGTTTTACCACCATTTAAGGTTCTGTAAACACCTCTGTTTATATTTTTGCTCCAAAAATGACCTAATACACTCACAAAAACTATATTAGGGTCATATGGATTTACTGAAATTTCACCTATATGCCATGAATCATCCAATCCTATATGTTCCCATGATTCACCGCCATTTACTGATTTATACATACCAGTTCCAGGCATAGTGAAATTTCTTCCCTTTTTTAAACTTTCACCTGTGCCTACATAAATTATTTTTTTGTCAGATGGTGCGATTGCAATATCACCAATTCCTATTGATGGAATATCATTTAATAATGGTTTCCATGATATTCCATTATTAGTAGTTTTCCACAAATTACCCGAACCAAAAGCGACATACATTGTGCCTGGATTTTTTTCATCAACTTGGATTGATTCAACTCTAGCAGAATTTACTACTGGGCCTAGAGATACCCAATCTAAATTAAAAATTGATTTTTCTTTTAATTTTTTATACTCTTCAAAAGATTTAACTAAAGGGGATTGAGTTTGTTGGCCAAAACTTAGAAAGTTTATGACAATTAAGCAGATAATAGACAATAATATTTTTTTCATTTTTTTAATATAACAATTTTCAAATAATTCAATCNCATTATTGTAATTTCAATAACATTTTCTAGTTTTGCGCGTTCCAATGTTTACATGATTGGCTAGCTCAGTTGGTAGAGCATCTCCCTTTTAAGGAGAGGGTCCTGGGTTCGAGACCCAGGCCAATCACTCTTTAAAATTCTCTCAACAAATATCCCCCAACAACCGCAGCTGTCTCNGATCTTAAGATTTGATCCCCAAGAGTTATACTTCTAAATTCAAATCCTTTGATTTTTTCTTTTTCTTCTTCAGTAAAGTCTCCCTCAGGTCCTATTATTAATAATGAATTTAAATTGTCTCCATAAATTTTCAACTTATTTTTTGATTCTAAGTCAGCAAAAAATTTATTGTTAATATTTTTAGTCTTATTTAAGAATTGATCCAGTGAAATTATTTCATTTACCTTTGGGANAAACAATGAGTTACATTGTTTAGCTGCTGAAATTATTTTTTTGTTTAATCTATCATAGTTTAATTTCTTTCTTTCACAATTTTGACTANTAATAAAGCTAATCTCGTTAATTCCAATTTCAGTTAATTTTTCAATCATCCAATCAATTCTNCTTTGACTTTTTATTAAGCATATTGAGATATGGTTTATTTTTTTTTGAGATATGGATTTTACTTTTTCTTTCTTCCCTAAGTAGCACAATATTTTTTCAATTTTTTCAATTTTTGACTTGAATAAATTTCCCTTCCCGTCTGTAGTATAAATAATATCTCCCTCTTTTTTTCTCAGAGATTTAACACAATGATAGAATTCATCTCCATCAAGAATATCGCTTTTAGGATTAGGTGTGTAAAATAACTGCAATTTTTCTATATTTAATTTTAAATTAAAGTAAACCTAACAACTCCTTAACTATGATGAAAATTTTAAATCTAATAATTATTCTTCTTATAAGTAATCCTGTAATGTCTCAGAAGAAGAATAAAAAGAACATATATCCTCAATCTACCTCAGCAGAACAAAGATTAAATGGCTATAATNACAGAATGAGTCTAAATTCAAATTCAATCGTTAAAAATATAAGCTTTAGAAATATAGGACCCTCAGTAATGAGTGGGAGAGTAGTTGATTTAGATATTAATCCAAATGATCCATCNCATTTTTATGTAGCTTATGCTTCAGGTGGACTTTGGGAGACTAAAAACCATGGGAACTCTTTTGTCTCATTATTCGATAACCAGATGGTAATGACAATTGGTGATATTAAAGTGGATTGGCAAAATAATATCATATATGTAGGGTCTGGAGAAAACAATTCAAGTAGATCATCATATTCTGGTAATGGAATTTATAAATCAGTAGACAATGGAAAAAATTGGGATAATATTGGATTACAAGAATCCCATCACATTGGTAGAATAATTATTCACCCAAAAAATCCTGAAATAATTTGGGTTGCATCTCTTGGTCATCTATATTCCTCAAGTAGCGAAAGAGGAATTTATAAATCTTTAGATGGCGGTTTAACATGGACCAATAAACTATANGTTAATGATTATACTGGAGCTATTGATTTAGTTNTTGATGAAACTAACCCTGATGTATTATATGCATCTATGTGGGAAAAAGATAGGAAGGCTTGGAATTTTGATGGCTCTGGAATTGGTTCTGGAATATATAAGTCTATAGATGGTGGTGAAAATTGGATAGAAATATCTGGAGGTCAAAGTGGTTTTCCTGATACTAAGGGTACTGGTAGAATAGGATTGGATATTTCTAGATCTAACCCAAATATTTTATTTGCAATTTTGGATAATCAAGATAGGAGAGAAGTATTAAATAATTCTGANAATAATGATTTAACAAAAGATGATTTAAGATCAATTTCAACATCTGATTTTTTAAAAATTGAAGATAAAAAATTAAGAGATTTCTTAAGAAGTAATAGATTTCCAACTGAGTATAATGTAGATAAAATAAAAAANATGNTNACTAATGGAGATATTTCGCCATACTCTTTAGTCGAATATTTAGAAGATTCAAATTCTCTTTTATATGATACTCCAGTAATTGGAGCNGAAGTTTATAAATCAATTGATTTTGGTAAAACATGGAAAAAAGTTAATGAAGATGATTTAAGTTATCTTTTCTATTCATACGGGTATTACTTTGGAGAAATTAGAATTGATCCTCAAAACCCTGAGAAAGTATATACTATGGGTGTTCCTCTAATCAAATCTAATGACTCAGGTAAATCNTGGATNTCAATAGATTATGAAAACATGCATGGTGACTACCACGCTTTNTGGGTCAANCCAAATAAATCTGGACATTTANTTGTAGGAAATGATGGTGGTATAAATATCTCATATGATGATGGCGAAAACTGGATGAAATTTAATAGTCCATCTGTTGGTCAATTTTATGATATAAATGTTGATATGAAAGAACCTTATAATGTATATGGTGGGTTTCAAGATAATGGCGTCTGGATGGGTCCATCTNATTATCAGGCAAGTTTAAGATGGCATTCTACNGGAGAATATCCATGGAAATTTATTTATGGTGGTGATGGTATGCAAACTGAAATAGATTACAGAGATAATGAGACAGTTTATACAGGGTCTCAGTTTGGAAATTACTCAAGAGTTAATACCAGAACTGGGGAGAGGAAAAGAATTACTCCATCTCATAAATTAGGTGAAAGACCTTACAGATGGAATTGGGAATCACCTATTTATTTATCTAGGCATAATCAGGACATACTTTATATGGGTTCTAATAAATTTCATAGATCTCTTAACCAAGGTGATGAATTTGAAACAATGTCAGAAGATTTAACAAATGGAGGAGTTAAGGGAAATGTTAGTTACGGTACTTTAACAACTATAATAGAATCAGATTTAAAATTTGGATTGATTTATGTTGGAAGTGACGACGGTTTAATTCATGTGAGTAAGGATGGAGGATTTTCTTGGAATAATATATCTGATAACCTTCCAAGNAANATGTGGGTAAGTANTATATACCCTTCTAAATTTAAAGAAAGTAGAGTTTATCTTTCTTTAAATGGTTANAGGTGGGATAATTTCGAGCCAATGGTTTATGTGTCTGAGGATTATGGTTTAAATTGGAGTAGAATTGGAAATGAGTTACCAAAAGAACCAGTTAATGTTATCATTGAAGATAATATAAATGAAGGTTTAGTTTATGTTGGTACTGATCATGGTGTTTATGCGTCATTGGATTACGGGAATAATTTTCATCCATTTATCAATGGCTTATCAGGTGCTCCGGTTCATGATCTAGTAATTCATCCAAGAGATAATGATTTAGTAGTAGGTACTCACGGAAGGTCTGTTTACATAGCAGATATGTCTTATCTTCAACAAATTGATCAAAATATTTTAAGTCAAGGGTTGCATGTGTTTAAAGTAGATAACTTAAAATATTCCAATAGGTGGGGAAGTACGAATTGGTATGGGAATTTGATTGAACCTTCTATGCAAATTGTTATATTTTCAAATTCTAATGTTGATATAGAACTACTTATTGAAGGTGATAATGGTGAATCTATTAAAGATAATCATACATTAGAATTTGGATTAAACTTTATTGATCATAACTTATTAATAACTGATAAAAATAAATATTTACCGAAAGGAAAGTATAACTTAAAAGTTACTAACTTGGATGAGAACTCAATAACTGAATTTGAAATTAACTAACTAAAAAAATGAAAAAACTAATTTTATTACCTCTATATTTTTTATCAATTGGAATAATATACTCTCAAGATGCTAAAATGACAGCATGGGAAGTAACTGAAATTTGGGATCCAGAACCAAAAGTGGTTATTCCTGGAAATTCCTTTAGAGACGCTCCTTCTGATGCAATTGTTTTATTTGATGGATCAAATTTAGATAAGTGGGTTCATAAAAATGGAAAGCCTGCAAAATGGGATATTAAAGATGGGTACTTTACTGTAAAACCTGGAACAGGTGACATTTTAAGTAGAGAGGCGTTTGGTAGTTGTCAGCTTCATGTAGAATTTATGTCCCCAATAAAAATTGAGGGAGATGGACAGAATAGAGGAAATAGTGGAGTTTATTTTATGGAAAATACTGAATCTGGGGATACTGGATATGAGATTCAAGTTTTAGACTCATATGATAATAGAACTTATTCTAATGGACAGGCAGGCAGCGTTTATAAACAACATAGTCCCTTAGTTAATGCCTCAAAAAAACCTGGTGAATGGCAGACATATGATATAATATTCAAAGCACCAGTTTTTAATGAAAATGGAGAAGTAGAATCACCAGCTTATATCACAGTATTTCATAACGGTGTTTTAATACAAAATAACTCACAAATACAAGGATATGTAAAATTCATTGGGTATCCAGAATATAAAGTTCATGCATCTAAGTTACCAATCAAATTACAAGATCATAGTAATTTAGTTAGTTTTAGAAATATTTGGATAAGAAATCTTTAGAGCTAGTCTAATTTTTCAAGAACAATATTATGATTAGTGTAAATACAAATATCAGCAGCAATTGTTAAACTTTTTTTAACAATTTCTTCTGCCGTTAGGTCTTTATTATTTTCTTTTAATGCAATAGCTGCAGCTTGAGCATACATACTTCCTGATCCTATAGTTGCAATATTATTATCTGGCTCAAGAACATCACCAGTTCCTGAAACTATTAAAATTTGATTTTTATCTCCAACAATCATCATAGCCTCAAGTCTTCTTAAGTACCTATCCATTCTCCAGTCTTTAGCTAATTCGATTGCAGATCTTTTCATATTACCTCCATATTTACTAAGTTTTTCTTCGAATCTTTCAATCAATGTGAAGGCATCAGCAGTTGAGCCAGCAAAACCAGCAAGTATTTTTCCCTCATGTAAAACTCTTATTTTATTTACATTACTTTTAGCTACTGTATTACCCATAGTAGCCTGTCCATCAGCTCCAATTGCAATCTTTCCGTCTTTTAGTACAGCACAAACTGTTGTGGATTTTACTTTTTTCATCATACTAATATTTTTATTGGATCTTCTATTAATTCTTTTAATGTTTGAAGAAATGCAGCTCCAGTAGCTCCATCAACTAGTCTATGATCACAAGACAAAGTAAGCTTCATAATATTTCCAGGAACAACTTCTCCTTTTTTAACAACTGGTGTATTTTTAATTCCACCAACAGCTAAAATACATGAATCATTAGGATTTATAATAGCAGTAAATTCACTAATACCAAACATACCTAAATTAGAAATCGTGAAAGTATTACCTTCCCAATCTGATGGTTGAAGTTGCTTTTCTTTTGCTCTTTTGGCCAATGATTTTACCTCAGCAGATATATGAGATAGTGACTTATTATCAGCAAATCTTACTACAGGAACAAGAAGTCCTTCATCTACAGCTACTGCAACACCAATATGTACATGGTGGTTTATCCTTATTTTATCAGTTAAAAAACTAGAGTTTACCATCGGGTGTTTTCTTAGAGCTACAGCACATGCTTTTAGAATTATATCATTAAATGAAATTTTAATATCTGATGATTCATTTATTTTTTTTCTTCCTTCAATACAATTNTCCATGTCNACTTCCATTGTTAAATAGAAATGAGGAGCAGAAAATTTACTTTCAGCTAATCTTTTAGAAATNGTTTTTCTCATTTGAGTTACAGGTAATTCTTCAAATGATTCTTCTGAATGAATTTTTGGTAGAGTAATTTCTTTAACAGGCTCATTTGAACTTGTTGAAACATCTTTATAATTTTCAATATCTTTTCTTATTATTCTTCCGCCATCACCAGAACCAGAAATATTAGATATATCAATGCCCTTTTCATTAGCTAGCTTTTTTGCTAATGGAGATGCTTTTACTCTTTCATCTTTCAATTCAGAGACAATTTTAGTTGGTTCAGTNATTACTATTTCTTTATTATCATCTTTNATTTCTTCCACTTTTTCTATAGGAGTAGATTCTTCTTTTATTTCTTTTATTTCTTCTACTTCTGATGAATCACTATCAACATCTTTTAAAATTTCATTNACATCTTCTCCTTTTTCACCAATAATTGCAATNACACCATCTACAGGGACTGAATCTCCATCTTTAACTCCTATATGAAGTAANGTGCCATCATCATAAGATTCCAATTCCATTGTAGCTTTATCTGTCTCTACCTCTGCAAGTATATCTCCTGATTTTATTTCGTCACCTACTTTTTTTAACCAACTAGCGATAACACCTTCTTCCATTGTATCGCTCATTTTTGGCATTCTTATGATTTCAGCCATANTATCAATTTTTGCTCAAATTTAATCCAAAATTTTATTTAAAGGTTTTAACTAAAGAAAATTATTAATTTTATTAAATGGTAAATAGATATACTATAACAAACATTTCATTTATCTCNAAAACATTTAAAATAAATGACGAAAANATTCAATCTATTTATAATGCATANCCAACAAAAAAATTACCAATTATATCATTGGATAATAAAGAAAGTATAAGCTNTGAACATTGGGGGTCAACAGATGAATTTTCAAAAAATAATACTTTAGCTAATAGACTAATTAATGTTGATTTAAATAAAGCAAAGAAAAGCAATATAATTTCAAATCAATTCAAAATTGATAGATGNCTAATACCTTGTGATGGTTTTTATTTTTGGAAGAATTATTCACATAAAGAAAAATCACCATATTATTTTAAATTTCTNAAGGATAAATTAATTTATTGTGTAGGTATAAGAGAAACATTTGAAGATTTTTCTGGAAATAAGTTTAGATANTTTTATTTTTTAACAGAAAGATCTAGCGATAAGTGGAAAAACTTTACCTCAAAAATTCCTCTAGTTTTTGATATTAGATATCTAGATATTTGGTTTTCTAAAAAAACTTCTTTGAATAAAATAATTAATTTTATTAATCCTATTAGATTAGATGATTTTAGTTTTTATACTGTTTCACCTTATTTTGAAAGTAATGANAGGAATGATATTTCTTTAATTAATCCTAGTGAAAATATTAATCAATATGGAAATTATTCTCTTTTCGATTAATAAAAAAATAACATAGTTTTGAATATGATTAAATCAAAAATCTCTGGAGTCGGATATTATGTGCCTGAAAATATTGTGAAAAATTCTGATATCGAAGAAATGATGGATACATCTGATCAGTGGATAAGAGAGAGAACAGGTATAGAGGAAAGAAGATGGGTAAATGATGATAAGTTATCTACTTCTTTAATGGGAACCTATGCNTCAGAAGCTGCAATTAAAGATGCAGGAATTGATAAAAATGATATTGATTTTATAATTTTTTCAACCTTAAGTCCAGATTATTACTTTCCAGGTTCAGGAGTATTACTACAAAGAAATTTAAAAATTAAAGAAGTAGGTGCTTTGGATGTGAGAAATCAGTGTTCTGGTTTTATATATGGTTTATCAATTGCNGATCAATATATAAAATCAGGTATGTATAAAAATATATTAGTTGTTGGAAGTGAAATTCATTCAGGAGGTTTAGATAAATCTCCAAAAGGTAGAGGAGTATCTGTAATTTTTGGAGATGGAGCAGGAGCTGTAGTGGTTTCAGCAAATGAAGGAGATGCTGGTATTTTATCTACACATTTACATTCAGANGGAAAGCATGCTGAAGAACTTGCTCTTATCAAGCCTGCTACTACATTTTGGATTGATAAAATAATTGAAGATGAGAATGAAGATGGAACAGGATACTCACCTGTTATGAATGGTAATTTTGTTTTTAAAAATGCGGTTCTTAGATTCGAGGAAGTTATTAATGAGGCATTAAGTTATTCAAACTTAAANTCAGAGGACATCTCTCTTTTAATTCCTCATCAGGCAAATCTTAGAATTAGTCAGTATATACAAAAAAGACTTAATTTATCTAATACTAAAGTTTATAATAATATTATGAAATATGGTAATACTACAGCTGCATCTATTCCTATTGCTTTAAAAGAAGCTTTAGATGAGGAAANGTTGAAGAAAGGAGATATTCTATGTTTGGCTGCTTTCGGTAGTGGTTTTACTTGGGCTTCAGCACTTATTAAATGGTAAAGACTAATTTTAAGATTGTATTTTTTATTTTATTTTTTATTCAAAAAAGTAATTTTATAAATGCTCAAAAATTATTTATTCCTATTAATGACTCTGAAATTATATCGCTTTATAAATTAGGAGAAAAAGAAAAAGATGGCTCATATACTTCAAAAGACTCTCTAGGAAATATAAGAGTTCAGGGCCAATTCAATAAACTTACTCCAGTTGGCAAATGGTATATTTTTTTTAAAAATGGAAAACTTCAATCAAATTATTCTTATTCTAATGAAGGAACATTAGAAGGNGTTTTTGTTCAATATTTCCCAAATGGAAAAATTAATATTTCAGGAACATTTGAAAACAACATTCAAACTGGATTATGGAAAACTTTTTATTTAGATGGTAATGTTGAAATGGTTGGTGAAATGTTAGATGGTAAAAGATATAAACAATGGAATTATTATTATAACAGTGGAAAGGTTAAAGAGATTTCCAATTATAATGTAGATGGAGAATTAGATGGGGAACTTATTACCTATGATGAATATGGAACTTTAGTTTCAGAATCAAATTATAAAAACAATAAAATTGATGGNAGATATGTTGAATATTATTATAATGGAAATNTTGCTCTTCAAGGCTACTATAATCTTGGNTTTAAAGATAGTGTATGGANTGAATTTTCACCTTCAAGAAGAATATCTTTCCAGAAACGATATAAAAATGATTTACCTCATTCAAAGTGGATATATTATTATCCAAACTCAAATTATAAACAAAAAGAAGAAAGTTATAAAAATGGGCTGAAAGATGGGGTTTTCTATAACTATTACTACAATAGTAGAATGTCTAAAAAGTCGATTTATAATAATAATTTTTTAAATGGCGAGTATGTAGAATATCTGCCTTCTGGAGAAGTTAGTGTTTCAGGTAAATACGAAAATGGTTTAAAAGTAGCAATTTGGGAAACATATAGAGAAGACGGATCAATTTATTCTATTGGTAAATATGTTAATGATCTTCAAGAGGATGATTGGAAATATTTTCATAGATCAGGTAATCTTTTATCGGAAGGTAATTACACTAATGGATTTAAAACAGGGCAATGGATTTATTATTATGAAAATGGAGAGCTAGATGAAATCGGTTCTTATTTATCTGGACTTAAACATGAGTTATGGGGTAGATTTCATAAAAATGG
>NZVP01000062.1 GCA_002697405.1 Flammeovirgaceae bacterium | reverse complement strand
GCTGAAGAGATATTATCAGGTAATGTTAAAAAAGGTGATTTAGTACTTGCCGACTATGATAAAAAATCAAAAGAAATTAAAATTACTAAGCTAGATACAAAAAAAAATAAACAGAAATCTAAGTAACTAGACCACCGTCGACTTTTATTATTTGTCCCGTTATATATGATGCTTTATCTGAAGCTAAATATGAGCATAGATTAGCAACATCACTTACATTTCCTGCTCTTTTTAAAGGAATAGATTCTATCCAACTTTCTAATAATTTACCATCACCTTGACTAGTCATATCCGTCTCAATAAATCCAGGAGCAATGGCGTTACACCTTATATTTCTAGATCCTAACTCTAATGCAACTGATTTAGTAAATCCATTTATTCCAGCTTTAGATGCAGAATAATTTGATTGACCAGCATTACCTTTCACTCCAACTATTGAGCTTATATTGATAATTACACCATCCTTTTTTTTCATAAATTCTCTTATAGCACATTTTGTAAGATTGAAACAAGAATTTAGATTTATATCAATAACCTTCTTCCAAGAATCTTCATCCATTCTTAATAAAAGATTATCTCTGGTAATTCCAGCATTATTAATTAATATATCATATGATCCAAAATCTTTAATTACATTTTCAATTAGTTCACTACTTTGATCAAAATTTGATGCATCAGATTTATATTTAATGACCTTGACTCCGTAAGACTTAGCATTTTTTTCAACTTCAATGGCTGATGATTCACTACTTAAATATGTAAAAGCAATGTTGCAACCTTCTTGGGCAAATTTTTCTACAATTCCTTTTCCGATACCCTTTGAACCTCCAGTAATTATAGCTGTTTTATTTTCTAAATTTTTCATTTTAAATATTTGAGTAAGCTTAAAATTATATAAACTTTCTTACAAATTTTAAGATAAAATTATCAATAGTTTTATTATAAACAATTAGAATATAAATTTGTCAAAAAAATAAAATTATGTCATACAATTTAATCGTTATTGGATCAGGTCCTGGAGGATATGTAGCAGCAATCAGAGCATCTCAATTGGGAATGAAAGTTGCAGTAGTTGAAAAAGAATCACTTGGTGGAATATGTTTAAACTGGGGATGTATTCCCACAAAAGCTCTTCTGAAAAGTGCTCAGGTTTTCGATTACGTTAGTCATTCCAGTGATTATGGCATAAATATCAAGAGTTCTACTGTAGATTTTGATTCAATTATTAATAGAAGTAGAGGAGTTGCCGATGGTATGAGTAAAGGTGTTAACTTCCTAATGAAGAAAAATAAAATTGATATTTTAACTGGTTTTGGTAAAATTATTTCAAAAAATGAAGTAGAGGTAGAAGACAGTAAAAAAAACAAGGTTGTACATAAGGCTGATAATATTATTATTGCTACTGGTGGTAGATCAAGGGAACTGCCAAATATAAAAATTGATGGTGAGAAGGTAATAGAGTATAGAAAAGCAATGACATTAAAAAAACAACCAAAATCAATGATTGTAATTGGTTCTGGTGCAATTGGTTCTGAATTTGCATACTTCTATAATAGTATTGGAACCAAAGTAACGTTAGTTGAATATTTACCAAATATTCTTCCTCTTGAAGATATCGATGTTTCAAAGCAACTGGAAAAATCGTTTAAAAAGTCTGGAATTGATATTTTAACTAATACTGAAGTTAAGTCTGTTACAACATCATCTAAAGGTTGTAAGGTTACTTACTCAAGTAATGACAAGGAATCTACAATTAATTGTGATATTGTATTATCAGCCGTTGGAGTTGAAACGAATATTCAAAATATTGGTCTTGAAGAACTCGGAATTATTACTGAAAAAGGAAAGATAAATGTTGATGATTATTATAAAACAAATATTGATGGGGTATATGCTATTGGTGATATAATTAAAGGTCCTGCTTTAGCACATGTTGCTTCTGCGGAAGGAATTATTTGTGTAGAAAAAATAGCAGGAAAAAATCCTGGTGTTTTAAATTATGATAATATTCCTTCGTGTACTTATTGTAGCCCTGAGGTTGCATCAGTTGGTTTTACNGAAAAACAAGCNAAAGATTTAGGTTATGAAATTAATGTTGGTAAATTTCCTTTNTCAGCATCTGGAAAGGCAAATGCAGCTGGTCATTCAGATGGTTTTGTNAAAGTTATCTTTGATAAAAAGTACGGAGAATGGCTTGGTTGTCATATGGTNGGTTATAATGTTACTGAAATGATCGCTGAGGTTGTAGCTGCTAGAAAATTAGAGACTACTGCACATGAGATAATTAAATCAGTTCATCCTCATCCGACTATGTCAGAAGCAATTATGGAAGCTACAGCAGCTGCCTATAACGANGTTATTCACTTATAATACTTCTTTCAACTTTAAGCCGATATTTGCAGGAGATTCTGCAACAATGAGACCGCATTCTNTCATTATCTTCATTTTTGCTTCAGCAGTATCATCCTTNCCCCCTATTATTGCGCCAGCATGACCCATTCTTTTACCTTTTGGTGCCGTTTGACCAGCAATAAAACCAACAACAGGNTTTTTGTTGCCAGTTTTCTTTATCCATTTAGATGCTTCTGCTTCATAATTTCCACCAATTTCTCCAATCATAACTATACCTGATGTATCATTGTCATCCATAAATAATTTTATAGCGTCTAAGGTTGAGGTCCCAACAATAGGATCTCCTCCAATACCAATAGCTGTAGATATACCATAACCTGCTTTTACAACTTGATCAGCTGCTTCATATGTTAAAGTCCCTGATTTAGATACTATTCCAATATTCCCTTTTTTGAAAACAAAACCAGGCATAATTCCAACTTTTGCTTCATCAGGTGTTATAATTCCTGGACAGTTTGGGCCTATTAAAGTACTTTTTTTATTTTTTAAAGCTGCTTTGACTTTAATCATATCTTTTACAGGTATACCTTCAGTGATTGCAACTATAACTTCAACTTCAGAATCTATTGATTCTAAAATTGCATCAGCAGCAAATGCTGGTGGAACAAAAATTATTGAAACGTTAGCCCCTGTATTTTTTTTTGCATCATAAACAGTATTGAAGACAGGTTTCTCTAAATGTGATAGTCCCCCTTTTCCTGGTGTTACACCACCAACAACATTAGTCCCATATTCTAGCATTTGAGTAGCATGAAAAGTTCCCTCAGAACCTGTAAACCCTTGAACTATGACTTTTGAGTTTTTATTAACTAGAATACTCATTTTTTATTTTTGGCTCAAATATAAATCACTAAATTCCCTTACACAACCATATCCTCCCTTTGTATTAAGTACTAAAGAAACTTTTTCCTTAACAGGTTTTGAGGCATCACTTGGACAAGCACTAAAACCTACAATTTCAATTATACTCATGTCATTTATATCATCTCCAATGAAAGCAACATCACTTAAAGAAATATTCTCATCTTTTACCCATTCCTTTAGTATTTTATCTTTTGGCGCATTACCAACATAACAGCTTTTTATGCCTAGATATGAAGCTCTTGATTTAATACCATCACCTCTTTCTGAATGACTAATAATTCCAATTTTAGTTCCATGTTTTATAAGTTCATAAATTCCAACCCCATCTTTTGCGTTATATCTTTTTGACTCAATCCCATTTTCGTCAATATATATACCATTATCAGTCATTGTGCCATCAACGTCAAGAATTAACATTTTTATAGTCGGGATTTTCATATTATATCAAATTTCTATTTACAGATTGACATATAGGAACTAAACTTGAAAACATTTCCTCAAACTCTTTAAAATTTAACTGTTGTGATGCATCTGATTTTGCTTCTTTTGGATTTGGATGGCTTTCAATTAATAGACCATCTATTCCCATAGCAACACAAGCTCTTGTCAAATCAGGAACACCATAGCTGTATCCCATTGCATGGCTAGTATCCAGAATTATTGGAAGGTTAGTATATTCCTTTAGAAATGAAACTCCACAAAGATCTAAAGTGAATCTTGTTTTGGTTTCAAAAGTTCTAATTCCTCTTTCACATAAAATTACATTATCGTTTCCCTCTGATAAAATAAATTCGGCAGCTTGTACGAACTCTTGAAGGTTTGAGCCAAAACCTCTCTTGAGAAGAACGGGTTTATTTTGTTGTCCCGTCTCTCTTAGTATTCCATGATCATACATGGCTTTTGCACCGATTTGAATAATATCAGTATAATTTATAACGTCCTCTACGTGTGAAGCATCTTTAACCTCTGAAATGATATTAAAGCCAAATTCATCTCTTATCTCTGATAACATTTTCAATCCTTCAACACCTAATCCTTGAAATGAATATGGGGAAGTTCTAGGTTTGAAGCATCCTGCCCTAAGAGTAGTTAAATTTAATTTTTTTAATAAATTAGCCGACTCTCTAATTTGTTCTTTACTTTCTATAGAACATGGTCCTGTTATCATCAGTGTATTATTAGTGTCTCCACCAATTTCAATATTGTTTATCTTAACCTTTCTTGTTTTTTTTATATAGTCTCTGCTTGCTAATTGAATATCAGATTTAAGGATATGCTTATCAGATATAAATTTTTCATGAATATCACTTATAGAATTTTTTTTTGATGATGTAATTATCAGTTTGTTTTTTTCGTTAAAAATTAATTTTCCTTCAATATCTCTAGATATATTTTCTGCATCTTCTATAGATATATTTTCTTTTAAATGAACAATCATGATTCGCTTTTTATTAAGTTAAAAAATGTGACTAACCCAACTAATTTCATGGCATTATTTGTAACAGGAATAAAAGATATAAGAAAATTCTTATTTTGAATAATCTTAAGCATATTATTGATACTATCATTTTCTTTAATAACAATTGGATTTTTATTTAAGATATCTTTTGCATTATAATTTTGGAATTTATTAATATTATTTATTAAGCTCTTTCTTATATCTGCCATACTAATAATTCCTATAAATTCTTTTTTGCTATTTTCTACACATGCGAATCCGAGATCAAATTTTTCAATTTCAGATAGTACTTCATTTATATCACTAAATTCATTTACTATAGGAGATTCGTCTCTCTTAAGCATGAACTCATTAATTTTAATTTCAGATGATGAAATAGATGATTTTAGTTCTAGTAAGGATTTAGCAATATCACCATTAACTAGATAAGATCCGGAAACAACGGATTTTACTCCGTGAATCCTAAGAATAAATGCAATTTCATCATTTACCCCTCCATCAATATGGATTTTTTTTGATGGATAAGATTTTTTGAACTCTCTAATTTTTTTGAAATTTATATTATTGAATTTTCCACCACTTTCTCCAGGGGTAGTTGTCATTAGTAATATAAAATCACAATCATTTTTATATTTTTCAAATTCATTTATTCCTGTCATTGATGTTATGGCAATTCCAAACTTAGTTTTCTTTGAAATTGGGAAATCTAATTTTTCTTGAATATTTTCTAACTGGTATGTTACATATTCAACTTTATTCTCAATTATAAATTTTGAATATTGATTTGGTGTATCTGAAATTATATGTAAATCAATTGGCTTATTACTTATTTTTCTAATCTCTACAATATCATCTTCTACCTTTTTTATATCGATTTTTTTATCATTAAAATCTACATGAAACATATCAATATTGTAATTGTCTAAATCTTTTATAAGATTTTCTAGACTCCTATCATTATTCGAGTATATTGATGCAGATATTTTCATTCTCACTCAAATATAATTCACTTATTTTCATTGTCTAATACATTAATAATCTAATTTTGTATATTATGAAAATGAAAATAGATCTTACAATTAAACTTTATATATCAATAATAGCATTTGTTCTATTTAACTGTACAAATCAAGACTTAGTATTTGTAGAAGAAGTTGATGAACTTAAAATTGATTCATTAGCTCCTTTTTATCATGGCGTTGCATCGGGGGANCCATTGGAAGATAAGGTGATAATATGGACANGAGTAACTCCAGAAACTTCTTTAAATAAAATAGAAGTTAAATGGAAGATTTCAACTTCATCTGATTTTAAAAATATAATAAATGACGGTGTGTTTATAACAAATAAAGAAAGAGATTACACAGTTAAAGTGGATGTTAATAAATTGAATCCAGGAACAACTTATTATTATAGATTCGAAGCATTTGGAAAAGAATCAATGGTAGGTAGAACNAAGACAATCATCAATTCTTCAGATTCTCTNAAGTTGGTTGCAATTAGTTGTAGTGATTATCAAAGAGGTTTTTTTAATGCATATGGCTCTCTTGCCAATGAAAAAAATATTGATGCTGTAATTCATTTAGGAGATTATATTTATGAGTATAAGTCAAGAGACTATAGTAATGGAATTTTTAAAAGATTNCATCTACCTGATAAAGAAATTATTTCATTATCAGATTATAGAACTAGGCATTCTCAATATAAATTAGATCCAGATTTAATAAGNGCTCATAGTAATCATCCTTTTATCTTAATTTGGGATGACCATGAAACTTCTAATGATACNTATAAGGANGGAGCTGAAAATCATCAAGAAGAAAATGAAGGTAGTTTTGATAAAAGAATTTCCTCAGCATTACAGGCATATTATGAATGGCAGCCTATACGAGAAAATCAAAAACCATACAGAAAATTTACTTTTGGAAATNTAGCTGATCTTATAATTTTAGAGGAAAGGTTAGAAGGTAGAACTAAACAAGCAAGTAGCTTAGAAGATTCATCTCTTTTTCAAATCGATAGGACAATGCTTGGTGAGGTACANCTTGATTGGTTTTTAAATAATTTATCCGACAAATCAACTCAATGGAAAATAATTGGAAATCAGGTTATTTTCTCTTATTTAAATTATGGAAGACCTGATTTTAATATAAATTTAGATTCCTGGGATGGGTATCCAGTTGAAAGACAAAAAATTGCAGATCATATTATTAAAAATAAAATTAATGATGTTGTATTTCTTACTGGNGATACTCATCAATCATGGGCTTTCGAAGTAAATCATATACCTCTTGAATNTAATAACCCTATAAAACCTTATGCATTAGAGTTTGGTACTCCAAGTATAAATTCAGGTAATTCTGATGAGAGATTTTCAAATGTTCCAATTCAAAATTTAATTGATCATGAAAATTATATTACTGATCAATCAATTAATCCTCATCTAAAATATACTAATACAAGAGATCATGGTTACNTAATAATAGATTTGAATAAAGACAAAATTAAGGCGACTTGGAAGTATGTAAAGACTCTAATAAGAAGAGATAAATCTATTAAAGAGACTATCCAAATAGAAAGTGACTCAAAAAGCAATAAACTAAATAAAATTATTTAGTTGTATGAAATACTTTTATAACATAGTGTCAAGACTACCTATGAGTTTTCTNTATTTTCTATCAGATATATTTTATGTTTTTATTTCAAGNTTTTACAGGAAAAAAGTAGTTGAAATGAATATAAAAAAATCATTTCCTAAACTATCTGAAAGTGAACTATTAAAGATTAAAAATCGATTTTATAATAACTTTTGTGATATATTTTTCGAAACNATAAAATCTTATTCAATTAGTAAAAGTCAACTACTTAGTAGTGTAAGNTTTAAAAATATTGATGTAATAAATAATCACTTTTTAAATAATGAAAGGGTGGTAGTCCTAACTAGTCATCAATGTAATTGGGAATGGCTAGCTATCGCAGCAGAAGTTAACTTAAAATCAACTCTTCATTTTATTTACAAAAAATTGAGTAACCGATCTTTTGATGAAATTATGTTTAAATCAAGATCAAAATTTGGATCAGTTCTTATAGAATCAAAAGACGCTATTTCGAAACTTAAAAATAAATTAGATGAAGTAAAGGTATTAGGTATTGTTGCTGACCAGTCACCAAATAAAAAAAATAGAATAGAATGGGCTAAAATGTTAAACCAGGATACTGCTTTTTTTGATTCAATAAGTTATATACCTGTAATAACAAACAGTCAAGTTTATTATGCTTCAATGGTTAGAGAATCAAGAGGAAAATATGTTGTAGAATTTATCAAGATTTCTAGTCCTCCGCACACAAATAAAAAATCAATAATAAAAGAATATGCAGCACGATTAGAAGATCAGATAATTCAAAACCCTGGGGATTGGCTTTGGTCTCATAAAAGATGGAAATTAACCAAATAAAATAGATATTTATTGTCTAATTTTGGATCTAATATATATGGAAAACATTCGAAATTTTTGTATTATAGCTCACATTGATCATGGGAAGAGTACGTTAGCTGATAGACTTTTAGAGTTTACTCAGACTGTGGACTCAAGAGAGATGACAAATCAACTTTTAGATAATATGGATCTTGAGAGAGAAAGGGGGATAACAATAAAGTCTCATGCTATTCAAATGTCTCATAAATTTGAAAAAAAAGTTTATACTTTAAACTTAATTGATACACCGGGTCATGTAGATTTTTCTTATGAGGTTTCACGTTCAATAGCATCTTGTGAAGGAGCATTATTAGTAGTTGATGCATCCCAGGGTATTCAAGCTCAAACAATTTCTAATTTATATCTTGCTCTTGAACAAGGGTTAGAGATTATTCCCGTCTTAAATAAAATTGATTTACCTGGAGCAATGATTGAGGAAGTCTCAGATCAAGTTATTGATTTAATTGGTTGTGAAAAAGAAGAAATTTTACATGTTAGTGCTAAAGATGGTATTGGTATTGAAGATTTAATAAAAGAAATTATTAATAAAATTCCACCGCCTTTAGGNGATGATAATAAACCACTTCAAGCAATGATTTTTGATTCTGTNTATAATTCTTTTAGAGGTATTGAGGTTTTATTTAGAGTGTTTAATGGTAAAATAAAAAAAGGAGATAAAGTCAAGTTTGTTAATACTGGTAAAGAATATAATGTTGATGAAATAGGTATTTTAAAATTAAAAAAAGAATCTAAAAATGAAATTTGTTCAGGTAATGTTGGGTATTTAATTTCAGGTATTAAAAATGCTAAAGAAGTTAAGGTTGGAGATACAATAACTCATAATGAAAATGATACGGTAGAGGCTATTAAGGGATTTGAAGATGTTAAACCTATGGTTTTTGCAGGTATTTATCCNGTAGATAGTTCTGATTATGAAGAGTTAAGGAATTCTTTAGAAAAATTACAACTAAATGATGCTTCATTGGTATGGGAGCCTGAAACATCAGCTGCATTAGGTTTTGGATTTAGGTGTGGTTTTCTTGGCATGCTTCATATGGATATAATTCAGGAAAGATTAGAAAGAGAATTCGATATGTCAGTAATTACAACAGTTCCTTCAGTTGAATTTAATTGCTATAAAACTAATGGTGAGCTAGCTAGTATATATGCTCCATCTGAAATGCCAGAACCAAATGAAATATCAAAAATTGAAGAACCTGTCATTTCTGCTCAAATTATTACAAAATCTGATTTTATTGGAGGTATAATAAAATTATGTATAGATAGAAGAGGAACTCTTGTTAATCAAGTTTATTTATCAAAGGATAGAGTTGAGCTATCTTTTACTTTACCTCTTTCAGAAATTGTTTTTGACTTTTACGATAAACTCAAATCAATATCTAGAGGTTATGCCTCATTAGATTATGAACTTTCTGGGTTTTCTGAATCTAAAATGTCTAAATTGGATATTATGCTCAATGGTGATAGAGTTGATGCTCTATCAGCGATAGTGCATAGAGATAANGCTTACACTTGGGGTAAAAAATTATGTGAAAAATTAAAAGAATTACTACCAAGACAAATGTTTGAAATTGCTATTCAAGCATCTATAGGTAATAAAATTATTGCAAGAGAAACTGTAAGAGCATTAAGGAAAAACGTTACTGCAAAATGTTATGGAGGTGATATTACAAGAAAACGAAAGCTCCTAGAGAAACAGAAAAAAGGTAAAAAAAGAATGAGGCAGGTTGGGAACGTAGAAATCCCTCAAAATGCATTTTTAGCTGTACTTAAAATAGATGAATAACTTAATTGACGGTAAAAAAGTTGCTAGTGAAATAAAAAATGAAATAACTCAAAAAATTTCATATTCTATATCTAAAGGTAATAGAGTACCATCTATAAAAATTATTTTAGTTGGAGATCATGGGCCTAGTAAAATATATGTGAATGCAAAATTAAAAGCATGTGAAAGTGTAGGGATCGATGCTGAACTAATAAGTTTAAACGATAACATTAATCAAGATNAATTATCAGAAATTATAAAAAAACTAAATTCAGATCAAAATCTTGATGGTTTTATTGTTCAGTTACCGTTGCCAGATCAAATAAGTGTTCAAAAAATAATAGAATTAATAGACCCATCTAANGATATTGATGGNTTTACTAATGATAATATAGGTAGTATAACATCCAAAAAGAAAAAACTAATGCCTGCCACTGGCCTTGGAGTTATGACATTAATTGAAAGGTATAATATTGANATTGATTCTAAGAAATGTGTTGTTTTAGGGGCAAGTAGAAATGTGGGAGGTGCAATTGCTCAAATGTTAGTAGAAAGAGAGGATGCAACAGTTATAGTTTGTAATAGNAAAACCAAAAATTTAAAATCTTTAACTATNGATGCTGATTTAATTGTGTCTGCTGTTGGAATACCTAATTTGGTGACATCAGATATGGTTAAAAATGGTGTTGCGATAATTGATGTAGGTATCTCTCGTGTGAAAGATCCAACCAAAAAATCTGGCTATAAGATAGTTGGTGATGTTGATTTTGATAATGTATCAAAAAAAGCTAGTTTAATAACTCCTGTTCCTGGAGGTGTTGGACCAATGACAATTGTATCCTTACTTCAAAACACTTTAAAAGTTTATTGTGACAAATTTAAAATCTGATTCCAAAATTCCAGTAATGGAATCATTTTATAGTATACAAGGTGAGGGTTTTCATACAGGTAAACCAGCTTATTTTATAAGATTAGCTGGTTGTGATGTTAATTGTCATTGGTGTGATGTTAAAGAATCATGGNATATTAGTGAAGATCAGNATNTATCTGTAGATGAAATTATTTCAAATGTTATAAAGTATNCTGCAGAAACTGTCATTATNACNGGTGGTGAACCATTGATGCATAACTTATCTGAACTTACAGATGCNTTAAAAGAAAAAAANAAAAAAATTCATTTAGAAACCTCTGGTACTCATCCTATNTCTGGACATTTTGATTGGATATGTTTCTCCCCNAAAAANTTTAAANATCCTCTAGATGATTTTTTTAAATTATCAAATGAATTAAAAATTATANTATANAATGATTCTGATTTTNTATGGGCNGAGGAATTATTAAAAAAAATAAAAAATAATCCTAAACTTACTTTACAACCTGAATGGTCAAAGTCAAAAGAAATTAACCCTAAGATCTTAAATTATATAAAATCTAATCCAAAGTGGAGAATATCCCTTCAAACTCATAAATATTTAAATGTTGAATAGGTTTATATTCTTTTTACTCATATTGAATTTTTTTCTGATTGATAGTATACAGTCTCAAAATACAAAGAAAGCAACAAAGTTTTATCTAGAAGGAAATAGTCATTACTCAGTTGGTGATTTTGATTCTGCTATAGAATTTTTCTTGAAATCTTTGAAGTCAGATCCCGATTTCTGTCCATCTATTTATAAATTAGGGTTATCGTATAAAAGAAAAAATTTATTTCAGAATTACAAAAATATGTTTTTGGCTTATAATGATAAGATTTGTGAAGAAAATAAGGACGATGTTAATTATCATTTAGGTGAAATCTTCTTTCTAAGTGGAGAAATGAATACTGCTAAACATTTTTTTGATTCGGTATCTGATACTTTAAAATTTATGTCTTTAAAAAAGTACAAAAACAATATTTTGTATAATATTCAAAATTCAGATATTCAGGAAATTGTTTATGATAAATATAGTTCGATAAATAAGTGGTTATATCAATACTCACCTAGTTTCGATAAAAAATCAAAGACACTTTATTTCACTATTAGAGAAGGGGGTAATCTTTTTGATGATGAGAATATCATTACTTCTTCACTTCAAAAAAAAGAATTTATTGATTTTAAACCCTATTATTTTCTTAATACACAAAATAATGAAGGTTCACCTACAATTTCTGATGATGGGAATTTGATGGTATATACCTCATGTAAAATGGATTTTAAAAAAAATTCATGTGATTTATTCTATTTAGAAAAAGTAAATGGTATTTGGGCTAAGCCCAAAAAGTTAGATCAAAATATTAATTCTTCATATTGGGACTCACAACCATTTATTTATAAGGATAAATTATTTTTTGTATCAAATAGACCTGGGGGAAAAGGAGGCAGGGATATCTATTATTCTAAAATTAATAATGATGGATCATTTACTAATGCTGTAAATTTTGATATAGTCAACACTAGTTATGAGGAAGTATCTCCTTCTTATTTTGAAGATATTTTCTATTTTTCTTCTAATAACGAAAGTTCTTATGGTGGGTATGATATTTATCTTTTAGATAATTATTCAAATAAGCCAATTACTAATTTAGGTTCATCAATCAATTCTCATTTAGATGAGACATCTATTAATTTGTGGGACGATTATATATTGTTAACTAAAGAAGATAGATTAAATCAAATTAATAAATCCGAGATTTTATTTGGACAAATAACCAGACCATATAAAAAAGCTTCAAAAAAAATAACTTTTAAAACATTCGATAACGAAACGAAAGAAGAAATAGTTAGTAATTTATTTTTGATAAAGGGTGATGAAAAAATTAAAATTAGTAATGAGGTCTCATATAATATGGAATTATTTAGTGATTCTGAAATTTTAGCTGAATCAAAGGGTTATTTTCCACAACTAATAAAAGAAATCAATAAAGATACTAATTCAATATACCTTGATCGATTAGACAAGAAGATAGTTACTAGAAACATATATTTTGAATTTGATAGTTACTCGCTAAATAATGATTCAAAAAAATTCTTATCTATAATATCCGATTGGTTAATTACAAATACATTTAAAAGTATTGAGATTGCTGGTCATACTGATGACATAGGTTCAAAGGAATATAATTATGAACTTTCATTAAAAAGAGCAAAATCTGTTTTTGATTTTTTACTCAAAAAAAATCCAACTATAAAAAATTTAATTTATAAAGGTTATGGAAGTTCCATTCCCATTAAGTCAAATTATATTGGTCCAGATAATAGAAGGATAGAGTTTAAGATTACATACTGAATTTTTATAATTCATATTTAAAACTCACTTCAAATATTAATTTAATGTGAATTAATCGTTAAAAAATTATTGAAAAAAAATTAGAAATATCATTGATTTCTCACTTGTACTTATTAATATAGCCAATGGGTTTTTTGTTAAAAAACCTTAAAATATTTGTTTCCTTGCTCTAAATGAAGATTTTGGGTAGGGAGGCTTGTCTGTGGTGTATTCTTTTTTCTCACTTTTTTGAGGAAAATTTATAAAACCACAGGTAATTATTGTTAAACAACTATTAATTAAATAAACAATTAAACTATGTTTAGATTTATACTAGTTAGTTTCTTGTTCTTGGCTTCAAATGTTTGGGCTCAAGACAGAACTATTTCTGGATCTGTTTCATCTGACGAAGACGGTAGTGGTCTTCCGGGTGTTAACGTGATCCTACAAGGTACGACTATTGGTACTACTACAGATGTCAATGGTTCATACTCGCTAGATGTTCCTAGTGATGGAGGTACCTTAGTATTTTCATTTATTGGTTTAGTATCGCAAGAAGTTGCAATTGGTGCTAGATCAGTGGTGGATGTAGTTATGAGCTCTGATGTTGAAGAACTTCAGGAGGTTGTTGTAACTGCATTGGGTATCACCAAAGAAAAAGCTGCACTTGGTTATGCAGTAACTTCTGTTGGTGGTGAACAGCTTGAAGCTAGACCCGAAGCAGACATAGCTAGGTTGTTAAGAGGTAAAGTTCCTGGTGTTGATATCACTTCACAAAGTGGTGTTACTGGAACTGGTACTAATATTATTATTAGGGGATATACCTCAATTTCAGGTTCTAACCAACCTTTATTCGTTTTAGATGGTGTGCCAATAGAT
>NZVP01000061.1 GCA_002697405.1 Flammeovirgaceae bacterium | reverse complement strand
TTTTTCATTAATCTTTTTTTTCTGGTTTGCAATTAATCCACCTAATTCTAAGCTGAATCCAATTAATACAGCTGTTTTTAATGTAATCATAGATAAATATTCCTTTTCTGAAATTTGATTTTTAGTTTCAAAATTCATATCGTATTGCTGCCCTTCACAAACTTTAATTGCAATATTATTAAACCTTTTAAATGTTTTTTTGAAAGACTCTTCTTCTATATCTTCTAACATTTTGAATGCAAAAATCATTAATAAGTCTCCAGATAATATTCCAATATTCTGATTCCACTTTTTATGAATTGTAACTTTTCCTCTTCTTATATCTGCATTATCCATTATGTCATCATGAATTAATGTGAAATTATGAAAAAATTCAAGAGCGATAGATGGTCCTGTTATCTTNTCTAAGTCTTCTTCAAAAAGNGAGAAAGACAATAATGATAAAATTGGCCTTACTCTTTTGCTTTTTAAACTTAAAATATAATTAATGGGATCATATAATTCTTCCGGCNTTCCCGNNATTTTAATTTTTTCTATTTTAGAATTTATTACTTCTTGAAACGTACTNATTTTGTTCATGATAATTCTAAGTCTATAGTTCGCTTTTCTATATCGGTNTCTATTACTTTNACTCTAATACTCTGGCCTAACCTAAATATTTTTTTATTATTTCTACCNGTAATTCTCATTTTTTCAGAATCAAAAANATAATGATCATCTTTCATACTNNNNATTTTTATAAGTCCTTCACATAATGTCTCAACAATTTCTGCATATACCCCCCATTCAGTCACNCCTGAAATAACCGCTTCAAATTTTTTGCCTATAAACATTGACATGAATTCAGCCTGTTTATATTTAATAGACTCCCTNTCAGCTTTAGNTGCATTTATTTCCATTTTTGAGCTGTGTTTACACATAATATCATAATAAGTTTTTTCTTTNGGNTTGCTTTCATTCATGTAATCACTTAGGAGCCTGTGAACCATTACATCAGGGAATCTTCTAATTGGAGATGTAAANTGNGTATAGTGTCTAAATGATAAGCCAAAATGTTTTTCTTTTTTTGTAGAATATATAGCTTTAGACATAGATCTAATAGCAAATTTTTCTATTGATCTNTCTTCNGGCTTTCCTTTTATTTCTTTCATTAAACCATTTAATGAGTTTGCCAAATTTCCTTCATTAGTATTGATCGTATATCCAAATTGTTTAATATAATTTTTTAGTTCATTTANTTTACTTTCTTCAGGNTCTTCATGAATTCTATATACAAATGGATAAGTTTTTTTTTCTTTTTTTTCAATTGATATAATTTTTTCAGCAACGAGNTTATTAGCAAGAAGCATATACTCTTCAACCATTTTATGCGTGTCTTTTCTATTTTTTTTATAAACTTCAACAGGTTTTTTATTTTTGTCTAATTTGAATTTTATTTCATTNCTTCTNAAATTGAATGAGCCCGAANTGAATCTTTTATCTCTTATTTTTTTTGCTATAGAATTTAATAAATTAAGTTTTTCGTGAAAAAGACCATTTTTATTATTTATTGACTCTTGAGCATCATCATANGTAAATCTTTTTTTTGAATGAATTACNGTCCTCCCTATCCAANAATCAATTATTGAAAAATNANTATCAAACTTTATTATTACTGAANAAGTTAGCCTATCAACATTTGGCTTTAATGAACATAGATTATTTGATAATTTTTCNGGTAACATTGGGATTGTCCTATCNACTAAATAAATTGACGNNGCTCTNTTTTCTGCTTCTTTGTTAATTGTTGTTCTNATATTAAAAAAGTGTGAGACATCAGCAATATGAATTCCAATTAAATAGTGATTGTCCTTTTTTTCNAATGATAGAGCATCATCAAAATCTTTTGCGTCATCGGGATCTATAGTGAATGTATCAATAGACCTTAAATCTTTTCTTTTATTAATCTCTTTTTCTGAAATTATTTCATTTAAAAGATCTGTTTCCTTAATTACNTCGGATGGAAATTCAGTTGGAAGATCAAAATCATATATAATTGAGTTTATCTCTGTTTCATTTTCCCCAATATTACCTATACATTTTATTATTTTAGCNTCTGGCTTTTTCAAACTATTTCCCCAATCAACAACTTTAGCTAAATACTTTTTATTCTTTGAAAACTTTTCTGATTTTCTTTTTNTAANAAAAAAATCAACAAAAACTTTTTTGTTTTTTGGAATAAAAAAAGCAAATCCTTTACTGTCCTGTATTGTTCCTATAAATTCAGTTGTTTTTCTTTCTATAATTTTAATCACTTCTCCTTCTAGGTTCTTTCTAGATAAGTGATGAAAAACTTTTACCTCAACTTTATCTCCGTGAATTGCACCTTTTAGAAACCTGCTCCTAATTTTTATGTCTTCAGAGAATTCATCTATTTCAATAAAAGCATATTTTTTATTNACATGATCTACCGTNCCCTTCAAAGTNTAACTTCTNGAGTTTTTCTTTTTCTTTTTATTTTTAAACTTCATCATCTAAAATTTTAAACTCAAATACTTTAGAAAGGTTATTAATTAATTTATTTTCTATATCTGAAANACTAACTTTTTTATTAGTCTCATTTTCAATTGATGTTACATCCTTACCCTGAATCCCACACGGTATAATATTTTCAAAATATTTTAATTCTGTATTTACGTTTAAAGCAAGACCATGCATCGTAACCCACCTACTTGTTTTTACNCCCATCGCACAAATTTTTTTGGGAAGATTACTTTTATGATTTATCCAGACNCCAGTCAATCCTTTNACNCTTCCTGCATTTATGTTTATTTCTTTNANAGTTAAAATTACAGCTTCTTCTAATAANCTTAAATATTTATGAATATCTGTGAAAAAATTTTCTAAGTCTAAAATTGGATAAATGATTATTTGTCCGGGGCCATGATAAGTTATGTCACCACCTCTATTTATTTTATAGAAATCTAAATTTTCTCTTTCAATAAAATTTTTATCAATCAATAAATTNTTTTCATTACCGCTTCTTCCCAACGTGTATACATGTGGATGAGAACAGGTTAGAATATAATTATAGGTTTCTATTGATGTGTTATTTTTTCTATTATTAATTTTTGTATTAACAATTGTTTTAAATAATTCCTCTTGACGATCCCATGCTTTTTGGTAGTCTATGTGGCCAAGCTTTATCCACTTGATTTTTTTATTTTTTACAGTATTCAATGTAGTTTGAAATTTTAGAAACTTATTCTCTTACAAATACTTTTCTATCATAAATCAATTTACCATTTATATTCCATTCTCTTGTAATAAATGATTCATTTAAATCAAATGCTGACTCATTGTATTTAATTTCTCTTTTCTTTTTTCCAGATTTATAAAACTCAGTCCATGTTCCTACAGGTTTATCAAAAGCGTATTCTCCTTTTGCGGCTACATTCCCATTTTCATAAAAAGCAAAGTACTTGCCTTGCTTTTCTCCGAATCTAATTGGAATTATTTCTTTCATTTTTTTCTTCTCTATATCCCAAAAAAATCTAATTGACTCAAGGTACCAACCTAAAGAAAATAACTCCTTATCCTGTAAAATATCTGATCTATTAAATCTCATCCACCTATCATGTTTAAGCCCATAGTAAAAAACACCTTCCTCAATAATTTGATCTCCTAACCTTTTTTTATAAGGCCCATGGATCATTAAAGCTGACTCAAGGATATCTTTAGACTTAACTATTTTTTTCTTTTTTTTATCATAAAAGTAAATTTCTTGAGCATACTTATTTTTAATTTCGGGTATTTTGATATAATGAAAGTTTTCATAAATAATNTTTCTNCCNCTAGAAGATCTAATAAATCCTTTTTTGGTTTTTANTCCAAAAAAAACATTCTTCTTTTTCTTTTTCTTCTTGATAACCATTAAAGAATCTTCTGCTTCTTGAAAAAGAAGATCATAAGATGAAATTGTATCTGTATTTAACCTAAAAATATCTTGGCTTGAAGCACTATAACATATAGCGCTAATAAGAATTATATATATAAAGACTTTTCTTCTCATATTATTAAAACGAGAATTTAATAAAAAAATTATTTCGATAAAATATCAAGGCTTCTTCTTACAAAACTTGTTAAGTCAGAACCGGTTAACATATTTTGAGAAAGTAATGCAAGATCATATAGTTGAGATGCTATTTTTTCTTTTGTCTTTAAAGTTTTTGCTTTTAAAATTTTATCAATAGTTCTATGATTCCCATTAATACTAACAGCTACCATTTCTCCAGGAGCACCCATCATCATAGGATTCCCTCCACCAGTTTTTGCCATGTCTTGCATTCTTCTGAAGAATTCTGGTAGGGTGATAGTTACAGGACTATCATCAGGACTTAATGCATCGACTGTTATTACAGTTGATTTATTATCAATAATTTTTTCAAAAATTTCTTTAAGTTCTTTTTGATTGTCTTCAGTAATTACAGCTTCTTTTTTCTCTCCCTTATCAATTAACTTATCTAATATGTCAGCATCAACTCTCTTTATTTGAGTTTTTTCCAATTTTTGTTCTAAATGATTTATGTAGTGACTGTCAATAACATTATCAAAAACTACTACATCATACCCTCTATTTTTTGCATCCTGAATAAATGAGTCTTGTTTGTTGATATCAGAAGTATATAAAATCACATGATTTTTGTCTTTATCTTTTTGGGTTTTATTAATGTATTTTTTGTATTCATCAAATGTTCTCATTTTCCCATCAACACTCTCAAGTAAAGCAAGAGGTTCTACTTTATCATAAAACTTTTCTTCAGATATCATACCATACTTAACAAATAGATTAATATCCTTCCATTTATTTTCAAACTCTTTTCTGTTTTCTTTAAAGAGTTCATTTAGCTTATCTGCAACTTTTTTGGTAATGTATGTGTTAATTTTTTTTACGTTACCATCCGCTTGAAGATAACTTCTAGATACATTAAGAGGGATATCAGGAGAATCAATAATTCCATGAAGTAACATAAGAAACTCAGGAACTACATCTTTGACTTCATCAGTTATAAATACTTGCCTAGAATAAAGCTGAATTTTGTTTTTTTGTACTTCAAAATCATTTTTAATTTTAGGAAAATAAAGTATACCAGTTAAATTGAAGGGATAATCTACATTTAAATGAATCCAAAAAAGTGGTTCTTCTGAAAATGGATATAGTTCTTTATAAAAGCTTTTATAATCTTCATCTTTAAGATCTTTCGGACTTTTATTCCATAATGGAGTAGGATTATTGATGATATTATCAACTTTAATGGTTTTATACTTAGGGTTACCATCTTTATCTTTCCCATCTTCTTTTGATTCGTCTTTTTGTCCAAATTTTATTTCTACTGGCAAAAATTTGCAATACTTACCGAGAATTTCATTGATTTTGGATTCATCAAGAAATTCTTTAGAGTCATCATTTATATGTAAAGTTATTTCAGTCCCTCTTTCTTTTTTGTCTGATTCTTTAATCTCAAATTCTGTATTTCCATCACACCTCCAATAAGCTGACTTATTTTTNTTTATATAAGATTTTGATTTTATTTCTACATATGAGGAAACCATGAAAGCAGAGTAAAATCCTAAACCAAAATGACCTATGATTTGCTGAGAGTCTCCTTTTTCTTTATACTTTTCAACAAACTCAGTAGCTCCAGAGAAAGCAATTTGATTTATATATTTTTTTATTTCTTTGGCAGACATTCCAATTCCCTTATCTAAAATTGAAATTGTTTTTTTCTTTTTATCAAGTGATATTTCTATAGTTAAATCCCCCAGTTCCTCCTTTAACTCACCCATTTGAGATAAACTTTTTATTTTTTGCGTTGCATCTACTGCATTTGAAACTAGTTCTCTAAGAAATATATCGTGATCTGAGTAGAGAAATTTCTTTATAATTGGAAATATGTTCTCTGTATTTATTGAAATGTTGCCCTTTTCCTTCATTTTTTTATCTAATTCTTTCTGATTCTCTTACTAATAACTCGTCTTTTCTTATAAATCTATTTGCTAGAAAATTAAAAAAGATCGCCAAAAATATTAAATAAAATGAAATTAGAAAACTGATTTTATCATTGATATTAATGTATTGTTCATTATAAAAAATGTCATATAAAAAATAAATAATAAGTACTGAGGTTAAAAAAGAATTAAGAGCACCTAATTTAATTTGATTTAGTCTGTTCTTGTAACTAAATATCGAAAATGCAGCCACGATACATGAAATAATTACTAGTCCACTAATTATGAAATTATCATATAATACACTTGTATCACCATTATTAAAATCAACACTTGAAATATAACCTGTTACGATTATTTCTATTGAATTAGTTTCATCATTTAGTGATATCTTTTGCCAAACCGGGAAAAAAAACGTAGAAACTAAAGCTCCAATGTATAAGATTAAGAATAATGTTTGGATTCTCTGTATCATGAGATTATTTTGTACAAAGAAATATAAAATGAATTAAAAAGTGAGGTTTTTTATTGAGATATCATATTTTGGGAAAAATTATCATGGATGGCAAATTCAAGAAAATGCTAGTTCAGTTCAAGAGGAAATTGATAATGCTTTATCACTAATACTAAAACAAAAAATAAAAACACTAGGTAGCGGAAGAACCGATTCAGGAGTTCATGCCCTTAGTCAAGTTGCTCATTTTGATTATGATAGACCAGTTGATAAATCATTCTTATATAAAGTAAATTCATTTTTATCAAATGATATATCCGTAAATTCTATCAAACAAGTTAGGGNAAATGCAAGTGCAAGGTTTGATGCTATTACCAGAGAATATATTTATAAAATACATTCCATAAAGTCTCCTTTTAAAAACAATAGNTCNTTATTTTATCCAAAGAAAATTAATCTTAAGCTTATTAATAAAGCGTGTCATATCCTCTTAGAGCACAAAGACTTTAAAACTTTTTCTAAGGTAAAAACAGATGTTAATAATTATATCTGTGCAATAAATAAGTCANAGTTTAAAAAAGAAGGAGATAATTATATCTTTTCTATTTCTTCAAATAGATTTCTTAGAGGAATGGTTAGAGCAATTATGGGAACAATTTTTCAAATAAATGAAGGAAAAATTAGTGTAGATTCCCTTAATGATATTATATTAAAAAAAGACAGAAAATTTGCCGGGCCATCAGCACCGCCTCAAGGCTTATACTTAAGTAAAGTAATATATGATCAAGANATATACCTATGAGTAAAAATAATATTAGCGGNAACNTATTTGATTTTAAAATTTTAAANAGACTTTTTATATTTTGTAAGCCTTACATTGGTGNNTTCTATGCCTTGATTTTTTTAACTNTAAGTTTATCAATCCTCCAGCCAATAAGACCATATATTACTCAAATAATTATTGATGATTATGTTTCTCTAAATGATATTGACGGATTAAAAAAGATGATAATTTTATTATTTGGTCTATTGATCATAAACGCGATAGTTATGTATTTTCATACATATTTATCTGGTTGGTTAGGACAAAATATTATTAAAGATATTAGGATAAAACTTTTTTCTCATCTACAAAATTTTAAACTTCAATTTTTTGATAAAACTCCTATAGGGCGTATAGTTACTAGAAATGTTTCTGATATAGAAACTATTGCTGATATATTTGGCCAGGGGATTGCTTCTATTATTGGGGATATTTTGCAACTTTTCGGTATCGTATTTTTAATGTTTTATATTAATTGGAAATTGACCTTTATTAGTCTTGCTACTTTGCCATTTCTATTTATTACCACTTATGTTTTTAAAGAAAAGGTAAAATTATCTTTTAATAATGTTAGAACTGCAGTAGCAAATCTTAATTCTTATGTACAAGAACATATAATAGGAATGAATATTGTTCAAATCTTTGGTAATGAGAAAAAAGAATACGAAAGATTTAAAGAGATTAATCAGACACATTTAAAAGCTAACTTGAAAGCTGTTCTTTATTATTCAATTTATTTTCCTGTAATGGAATTATTCACTTCTATTGGTTTAGGGCTACTAATTTGGTATGGGTCAAATCAGCTTTTTTCTGAAGAAGTCACACTTGGGGTATTAGTAGCATTTATAATGTATTTACAATTATTTTTTAGACCAATAAGATCAATAGCGGATAGGTTTAATACTTTACAAATGGGTGTTGTTAGTTCAAAAAGAATATTTGATCTACTAGATAGAAATGAGAGCATTAAATCAAATGAAAAAATAAAAGATGTAAAGTTAGATGGGGAAGTTGAATTTAAAGATATTTGGTTTGCTTATAATGATGATGATTATGTTTTGAAAAATATATCATTTAAAATAAGTAAAGGAGACTCGGTGGGTTTTGTAGGGGCTACTGGATCAGGTAAAACATCAATTATAAATTTAATAAATAGGTTTTATGATTTTAATAAAGGAAAAATTTTAATTGATGATAAAAATATAGAAGATTATAATTTACCATCATTAAGAAACAACTTAGGATTAGTATCTCAGGATGTTTTTCTATTCTCAGATACTATCTATAATAATATTACATTATTCAATGATTCAATTAGTGAGGATGAAGTTTGGGAAGCTATTAAAAAAGTTGGTGCAGAAAAATTTATAAATAGACTACCAAAAAAATTACAGTTTGATGTAAAGGAAAGAGGAGCTTCATTATCTGTTGGTCAAAGACAATTAATATCATGTATTAGAATAATGTTGTATGATCCCAAAATTATTTTGCTGGACGAGGCTACTTCATCTGTAGATTCTGAGTCTGAAATGATGATTCAAAAAGCTATCTCCGAAATTTTAAAAAATAGAACATCAATAGTAGTAGCTCATAGATTATCGACTATTAAAGAGGTTGATAAGATTATAGTTATAGATTCAGGCGAGATAAAAGAAATGGGTAGCCATAAAGAGCTACTTGAAAAAAATGGTTTTTATAAGAAGTTATATGAGATGCAATATAAAAATATTGTAAACTAATTAATTCTATTTTTCACTTTCTAGCTGTTGGTGATAAAGGTCGTGATAAACACCTTTATTTGCTAAAAGACTTTTATGGTTCCCTTTTTCAATAATCTTTCCAGAATCTATAACTATAATTTTTTTTGCAAGTTTAACAGATGAAATTCTATGAGAAATTATTATTGAAGTTTTTTCATACATTATTTTTTTCAAATTTTCTAAAATAATATTTTCAGTTTTAGTATCTACAGCTGATAAACAATCATCAAGAATCAAAACTTTAGGTTCTTTAATAATTGCCCTTGCTATTGATATCCTTTGTTTTTGACCACCTGATAATGTTATACCCCTTTCTCCAATTTTTGTATTGAATTTTTCGGGAAAAGAATTAATATTTCTCATTAAATCTGCATTTATTGCCGCCTCTTCCACTGATTTAAAGTCTTTATTCTCTGATCCGAATAAAATATTATTTTCAATAGTATCTGAGAATAGAAAAACATCTTGTGGTACATATCCTATTTGTTTTCTAAAGTGAGTGATATCTAAATTTTTAATATTAATCTCATCAATTAAAATTTCACCTTTATCTACATCAAATAACCTCAATAAACTATTAGCAATAGTACTTTTTCCAGAACCTGTGGCACCAATTATACCTAAAGACTCACCCGGATTAATTATAAATGAAATATTTTCCATACCATCAATTTGGGTATCTTGATACTTAAAAAAGACATTTTTAAATTCGATTTTTCCATCAAATTCAAGTTTCTTTTTATCCTCAGAAATAATATCAGATTTTTCTTTTAAAAATTCATTAATTCTCTTTTGTGATGCAGATGCTCTTTGAATAATACTAGTTATCCATCCAAGAGCTGTTACGGGCCAAGTCAATAAATAAACGTAAATTAAAAACTCAGCTATATTTCCAATAGATAAATTTCCTTCAAAAACTTCTAAAGCACCAACATAAACTGTTATTATAATGCTTAAACCTATTAATGTCATTATCACTGGAAAAAACAAAGCAAGAACGAACTGTAGACCTATAGATTTATTTTTATACTCAATACTTTTCTTTCCAAATACTTTTTCAAAATTCATTTCTCTTACAAATGATTTTATTATTCTGATTCCTGAGAAACTTTCTTGTACATAAGTTGATAGATCAGATAAAGACTCTTGGATCTCCTCAGATTTTCTATTTATAATATTTTGAACTAAGTAAATAGAGACAACTAATAATGGTAATGGCATTAAACTATAGAATGCTAAATTAGAATTGATATAAAACATAAAAGGAATAACCATNAACATTAATATTGTTACATTCATACCATACATTAGTGCTGGCCCTATATACATTCTAACTTTACTTACATCTTCAGAAATTCTGTTCATTAAGTCACCAGTATTGTTTTNTTTGTAAAACTTTAGNGGTAGTGTTTGATAATGATAAAATATTTCATTTTTTAAATCATATTCAATTTTTCTTGAAGCAACAATTATNGTTTGTCTCATTAGGTACATAAACATTCCTCGAATTAGGGCAGCTATTATTATAGCTAAAGAATAAAAAATTACATTCTTTAGAATTTCCTCTTTTAATATGAGATTACCTGATGAATACTCTTTATATCCATTTTCAATAAGATTAAAAACCTCTCTTATTAATGTTGCAGGAACAATTGCAAACACCGTTGAAATTAATATAAACAAACCTCCAACTGAGTAATAATATTTATACTTTTTAAGGTATTTATTTAAATAGGATAGGTCTTTCAAATTTTTGTATAATTTTATGAANTAACTAACTGTAAAACTATTATTTAATATCAAAATTATGGGTATTGATGAAAATAATTCCGTCTTTAAAAAAATTAAAAATGATAATCACGAACAAATTGTATTCTGCAATGATGATAAGATAGGATTAAAAGCAATCATAGGAATTCATAATACAGTACTTGGTCCAGCAATTGGAGGAACAAGAATGTGGGACTATATATCAGATGAAGAAGCATTGAATGATGTTATAAATTTATCAAAAGCCATGAGCTATAAGTCATCTCTTGCAGGTCTCAATGCCGGAGGAGGCAAAGCTGTAATAATTGGAGATCCAAAAATTAAGTCCGAAAAATTTATTAAACGATTTGGTGAATTTATAAATGATTTAAACGGTAAGTACTGGACCGCTCAGGATGTAAATATGACAACTCAAGATATAGTTTGGATTAAAGAAAAAAGCAAATTTGTGGTTGGTTTACCAAAAGAACATGGTGGGTTGGGGGACTCCTCCTCTCCAACATCTTTAGGGGTGTATATGGGTATAAAATCCGCAGTAAATCACATTTCTGGAAATGACTCATTAAATAATAAAAATGTTTTGGTACAAGGGGTTGGCAATGTCGGAAGAAAATTAGTAGACCATTTGTTAAGTGAAAATGCTAATGTTTTTGTTTGTGAAATCAATTCTAAAAACATTGATGCGATCCGTGATAAAAAAGTTACTATAATAGATCCTGAAAATATCTATGATTCTCACTACGACATAATCTCTCCATGTGCATTAGGTGGAACAATTAATATTGATTCTTTAAAAAAAATAAATTGTGATATAATAGCGGGAGCAGCTAATAATCAGCTACAAAATGATAATGAAGTACCTGAAGAATTAAACAGGAAAAATATATTATATATTCCAGATTTTTTAATCAATGCAGGAGGAATAATTAGTGTTTATCATGAGCAAATAAATGAGATTAATTCTAAAAAAGTTATGGAGATGACAGAACTAATTTATGATAAAGTTAATGATGTTATAAAACACTCAGAAAAAAACTCTTTATCTACCAACTCATCTGCAATTCAATTAGCTAAAGATAGAATTAAGGAAAATTCCAAAAAGTAGTTACATTTGCATCTCGTTCTTGAATTTGAAGCATATGATAAACAGGAGATCCTTAAGGGTAAAAGTTTTACAGTTATTATTTTCCTATTTTAATCTCATTATTCAAAGAGAGGATAAAAACAAGCTTCAATTAGAAATTTCCAAACAACTAAATAAATCTATCATAGATATAGAGAAATATTATTTCGATATAATCTTATTATCTGTACTTCTTAAAAATATTAATCAAGAAAAAAAGGAAATCGCAAAAAATGAGCTGATTAAAAAGAGTGCAACAAGATTTAATTTATCTAATAATACTGTTATTAATTTTTTAGAAAAAAACTCAGAAATAATTGATGGACTAGTAAAACATAAAAATTCTTGGAATACTAAAAGCGAAGAAGTAAGAAACTGGTATAATGTTTTATTGAAAGAGGATTTTTACAAGAGTTATGTTTCACTGGATAATCCAAATTTTGATCAGGATTATGAATTTTTTCAACATTTGGTTTTAAAGTTTTTATTTAAAAATGAAGATATCAAAAAGTTTTTTGAGGAAGATAATATATTTTGGAATGAAGATATTTTAATAGTTAAGTCAATGATTAAAAAAACATTGAAAA
>NZVP01000060.1 GCA_002697405.1 Flammeovirgaceae bacterium | reverse complement strand
AGGCCAAGACACAATAAAAGGAACCCTTACACCTCCCTCGAAAGTATATCCTTTCATTCTCTTAGGATCATTTTGAAATATTCCAGTACTATTAAAATAATTAAAATCTACACCTCCAGCATATGTTGGGCCATTATCACTAGTTATTAATATGATAGTATTATCATAAATATTTAATTTTTTTAATTGTTCAACAATCTCACCAACTTGGATATCTATGTATTCAATCATAGCCGCATAAGTAGCTCTTGGATACCTAGTTGGAAAATAACCTTTATCACCTAAATAAGGTTCTTCGTCACCAATTATTTGCCTGTACTTATCTACTAAATACTGTGGAGCCTGTAAAGGAGCATGAGGTATTGGGCTTGCATAATAAAGAAAGAATGGATTATTCTTATTATTTTCTATAAATTCTTGTGCTTTGATGTGCATATTGTCTGGAGCATAATCATTTTGATTAAACACATTATAATTATTCTCATCATATGGATCATCACCTGGCTGAAGTTTTAATCTAGGTGATATCACCTCATTATCTAACATATCTCTTTTATCATTTTCCCATAAATGAGGGGGGTATAGATTATGAGCCATCCTTTGACAATTATAACCATAGAAATAATCAAAGCCCATTTCTGTAGGAATTGATGAAGAATTTGGTGGACCTAAACCCCATTTTCCAACCATTCCATTACTATAACCAGCTCCCTTTAAAAGTTTAGGAAAAATTAATTCTGATTTACCTATAGGATACTGACCTTCTAAATTTGGGTCTTCAGACATCTTATGGTAATCCCAAACATCTCCCCTGCTTCCGTATTCATGATTACCTCTAATCTTAGTGTGTCCTCCATGAAGACCAGTAAGTAAAATACTTCTTGAAGGAGCGCACACCGGCGATCCAGAATAAAAATTTGTGAATTTTAGACCATTATCAGCGAGTTTATCAATATTTTTAGTTTCAATAATTTTTTGACCATATACACCCAATTCACCATAACCTAAGTCATCATAAAAAAATAAAATGATATTAGGTTTATCATTTTGAAAGGAACCACAAGAAGAGATTAATAAAAGAAGGAAAAAAATTGAACTCCTAGTCATGAGTTCAATTTAAAAAATTTTTTTTATAGATTTTTAAGCTCAGATGATAATCTTTGAAGACTTTCTTTAGCGTCACCAAAATACATTTTATTATTTTTCTTGAAAAATAATGGATTTTGAACACCTGCATACCCTGCAGACATACTTCTTTTTAGTACAACAGTTGATTTAGACTCCCATACTTTTAGAATAGGCATACCAAATAATGGACTAGAAGAATCATCAATAGCATCTGGATTAACAACATCATTTGCTCCTATTATAACAGCAACATCCGTAGATTTAAATTCTTCATTTGCTTGTTCTAATTCAATTAATTTAGAGTAATCAACATCTGCCTCAGCTAGTAGAACATTCATGTGACCTGGCATTCTTCCGGCAACAGGATGAATAGCATACTTAACTTCTACATCATTTGCCTCGAGTGTCTCTTGAATCTCCTTACATAATTTTTGTGCTTGAGCAACTGCTAACCCGTATCCTGGAATTACAATAACTTTATTAGAATAGAATAACTGAACAGCAAAATCAGAATCTGAAACTTCTTTAATTTCACCTTGTTCTTTACTTTCCTTTGAAGAGCTACTTGCAGAGAATCCTCCTATTATAACATTTAGTAATGATCTGTTCATAGCATTACACATTAAGATTGTTAATATAGTTCCTGCAGCACCAACTAAGATACCACCTAGTAACATTACAATATTACCAAAAATAATACCTGTTAAAGCAGCTGTTATACCTGTGAAAGAGTTTAATAGAGAGATTACAACTGGCATATCGGCACCTCCTATAGGAGCAACAAAAAATATTCCATAAGTAAAGGAAAGAATAATTAATATGTATAAATACGAAATATCTGTATTTGAAATAAATAAGTATGAACATCCTATTATCATAGATAGAAAAATAATATTTATTATGTGTTGAAATGGAAGGGTTAACTTTTCAGACCATCTGTATCCATCAAGTTTAGCAAACGCTAATAAACTTCCTGTAAAAGCAACAGAACCTATAAATAAACTAGATAAAAGAACTATAACAACAGTAATTTGATAGGCATCTGGGTAATTAATCCATTTGTTTATCTCAGCAAATGATAATAATACAGCACTTAGTCCTCCTAAACCGTTGAATATTGATACCATCTGAGGCATCGATGTCATTTTAATATGTTTTGCAATCGAATATCCTATTAAAGCAGAAGCTGATAAGGGGACAATAATCCAAATTAAATTTGAGCTACTATTTTCCAATGGCATAATCACTGCTGAAAAAATTGCAATAAGCATACCTATAGAAGCAAACTTATTTCCCTTACTTGCAGATGAAGGATCACTCTGAAGTCTCAAACCCCAAACTAACAAAAAAGCCGAAACTAGAAATAAAATTTTTTCCATTAAACCTTTTTCTTTTTATTAAACATCTCAAGCATTCTATTTGTAACAAAAAACCCTCCAAATACATTAATTGAGCCAACAAATAGTGCTATACTAGCAAGAATTAAAGTAATATAATTATCAGACTCAGTGGATCTTATTAAGATTATTGCACCTAATATAACAATTCCACTAATTGCATTTGCTCCAGACATAAGAGGAGTATGAAGAACAGATGGAACTTTAGAAATTACCTCAAAACCTAATAAAATAGTAAAAAGTAAAAGATAAATTAAAATCTCATTTTCAATTAAAAAATTTAATATTTCACTCATATTTAAATTTTACAACTTTTTAAAATTTCATCCTCCTCATTAATAAATTCATTTTCATTAATAATATAATTGATGAAATTAAATACATTATTTGAAAAAAGATTACTTGCATCATGTGATAATTCTGCAGCTAAATAAGAATTACCAACAATTTTAACACCTTTATGATCAATTATTTTTGTGTCTTGAGTCAGTTCACAATTTCCTCCGGTTGAAGAAGCTAAATCNACAATTATTGATCCATAATTCATTTTTTCTACTATATCTTTNGNAATNANAANTGGAGATTTTGANCCAAATACNTGAGCAGTTGTTATTACTACNTCTGCNTGCATTAGTCTTTTAGAAACTTCNTCTTTCTGTTTTGCTAAATATTCTTTTGATTGTTTTACAGCATATCCTCCAGCAGATTTATCTTCGAGTGCACCTTCTACCTCTATAAATTTTGCACCTAAGCTTAAGACCTCTTCTTTTGCTGCCTGACGAGGATCTGAAGCTTCTACAATTGCCCCAAGTCTTTTTGCTGTGGCTATAGCCTGAAGACCTGCAACTCCTGCACCTAAAACAACTACCTTTACTGGCTTGATGCTACCAGCTGCAGTAATAGTCATTGGAAATATTTTTGGTAATAACTCTGCTGCCTTTATTATGGACTTATATCCTGATAATCCAGCCATTGAAGATAAAATATCCATACTCTGAGCTATAGTAGTTCTAGGTATCATTGAAAGGTCGTAGGCAGTAACTTTATTTTTCTTAATTTCTGTTTTTAATTTTTTTCTATCAGAATCAACACTAAAATTTGAAATAAGAATTTTTCCTTCATAATCATTTATTTTTCCATAACTAGAAGAATTTACTGATAAGATTATATCAGAATTTTTGATTAAATCTTTTTTCGAAAAAAATTTAGCTTTATTATAATCAGAATCAGAAAACCCTGAAAGGACACCAGCTTGATTTTCAATATTTACCTTATGATCAAGCTTAATAAATTTTTCTAATGTTGAAGGAGTTATAGAAACTCTTGCTTCATTATCTCTTATAAATCCAAAGCGCATAAAATTTAAACGTTTAGATTGTTGTTTTGTTCCTCAAAAGTGGTGAATTAAATAAGTGATAGGTAAAATACAATAGAAAAAGTACTGCAAATTCTAAATTGACTAAATAATATGGCCATTCTCCAGAAACTAGAGGATGATCAACAGCAGGAGGTTCTTTTAGATACATATAATTTGCATCTATTAAAAAATCAATAGGCATAATAAAAACTAAAAGAATATTTATAATTAAAAAACATCTTAACCATGAATATTTAGTTAGTTTCATATCCATAAAATAATACATGTATAGAGGAAGAATAATTATAGAAGTATGACTATAAAAATATTCAATATAGAAAAAATTAGTACCAGTATAATTATCAATTAATGGAGTTAATAGAGCATTTAATCCGCCCAAAACACCAGCATAAAATAAAAATTCAAACCAATATTGTTTTTTATCAATAAATAAAATAAAACAAGTTATTACAGAAGAAAATCCACATAAATGGAATGGAAGTCTCTTATTTAAAGACCATGTACCATCTATAATATGGTTTATGTGATAAATAATATATACTACTATAAAAACATATGTAAAATACTTCGCGAAAATTTCTACATTTTTTTTTGATAAGCTTTTACCAATCAATAGGCAGGAAATTAAATATAATATAGAGATTGAATTTGCAACAATCCAATCCTTTGACATAAAAGAAATGGCATAATTAACATCCATATTTACTTATCCTTAACAAAGTCTTTCATTATAAAAACATGTGGAAGAGTCANACTAGAAATAATTATAAAAATGAATAATATTAAATTATCNGATGTNAATAAAGAATTATTGAAATTATATAAAATAAAACCAAATAGTATTGCTANAAAAGTGAATGGNAGTGTTTTAATATAAAATTTAATAAAGCTTTTTTCTTTCATCTCTTTATATTCCATCATAAGCATAGGAAGTGAATGTGAAAAGCCAAAAAATATTGAAAAAGATGTCAAAATATCTGTATGATAAAAAATTAAATACAAAACCATAATCTCTCCATAAAGTGGAATTGTTCTTTGTATCTTAAAATTTACAACTGAAATCATAAGNACTGAAACAGAAATAAGTAAGAAAAATACATCATCAAAACCGGATAAATCAGCTGAACTAAAAAATGTAAAATCAACTAGTATTTCTTGTAATTCATAAATATTATTAAGAAATAACGATAAAAGAATATTTGCTCCAATTACAAAATTTAAAAGTTTATTATCTGTCCNATTAAATCCAATTATTTGAGCCTCACCAAAATGGTAACACGATACAATTAAAAAAATTGATAGTCCAAGATAAGGCGAAAATATCCAAATAAANGTATTTAAAATTATAAGAGATATGTATGCAAAGAAAAATTGAAACTTACTTTTAAATTTTCTTGTTTTTGGNTTTATAAATGCAATAATATGATCAACAGATCCATGAGGNATNCCTATTAATAACATTANGACNATAAAAATAATACTTGAGTANGANTTACCTAAGTCAAAAAATATAAGNGATAAAACGAAAATTAATCCNACNATTTTAGAAGGAAGAATATAATTTTCTGATGAACTCATAGGTTAANATAAAAAAAAAGGTGAGGAAAACCTCACCTTTAATTTTTATTGATTATAAATATTTATTTTGCAGCATACCATACGGCCATACCGAATCCAATCTTATTGATTGCATCACCAATATTATAAACAACATCCATGTTAAAAGGAATACCAGCAACTAGACCAGAATACCATCCGTCAGTTCCCATCATATATCCAATAGGATATATTGCCCATCCAACAAGGACAAATCTCTGTAGCATTTTACCTGCTTCAGGAATTTTTCCACCAGCTTTTGCTAATGCAGCTCCTGTTTCGCCAGTTGGTCCACCAACAAGAGTGAAACATCCAACTTCATAAGCCATCCAGAAATAAGCTAAACCAGCAATCAGTCCCCAACCTAAATCGGCAGGAAGAACTGGAGCTAATCCAGACTCACCTAAATAACCTGTAACTAACATAATTACAGAAGCCCAGAAAAGTTTTCTCATACCCACACCAGTAAGTAGAGCAAACTCTACTACCATAAGAGGTACAGTAAGAATCCAATCTATATATCTAAGCTCAGTAGGGGAACCTAATCCTTCAGCCCACTGGTCTCTCATATAGTAATAATGTACAGCTGCAATACCAGTAATTAAGGCTGCAACAAGCATTGAATCTTTGAATTTCTTATCAACTTGACCGTGTTGTACTAAAAAGAACACAGTAGCAGCTAACATAGAAACAGATCCTATGAAGAAAGTGAAACCAGTAAAATCTCCTGGTGCCAAACTTGCTCCTAAAATAAAATTTAACGTATTCATACTATTTTGTTTGGTTAATAATATTATTAATATGCTTAAAAAGCATTAACTAATATACGGAGAAATTATTAAAAAGTTTAATTTGTATTATTTTGATTAGTAATAATACATCAAAATAATATTAGCTATTCTACTTGATTGACATAATATAATTTGTAGTATAAGCTGATATTAAGGATATTATAATCATGATGGACCCAATTAATAATTTATTATAAATAAAGTAACCAATTCCAAATAATCCAAAATAAACAGTTATAATACCTAAAAACATTAACAACAAGTCTTTCATGGAAGAATCTTCATTATTTCTAGTTTTTTTAATATTATTTGATTTTAAAAATCCATTCCACCCAATGCCATAAGGTTTAATTCTAGTATAAAACTCCAGCAAAATTCTATTATCAGAGGGCTTTGTTAATAAAGTGACTATTATCCATGATGATGTTGTGATAAAAATACTCCATAATAATTTTTCGTAAGATGCTAATTCAATTCCAGTAAGATCAGAATGAAACCACTGAAAATAAATTGCTAATAAAAATGACACACTCATTCCAGTTATTTCGCTGTAAGCATTTACTCTCCACCAAAACCATCTCAAAAGAAAAATTGAACCTGTACCAGCACCTATTTGTAGTAAAATCTGGAAGGCTCCAAGGGCGTCAGATAATTCTAAAGCAAGAAAACCAGCCAATAACATTAATACAACAGTAGATATTCTGCCCACAAAAACAATTTCTTTCTCTGTCGCATCTTTTTTAATAAAACGCTTATAGAAGTCTAAAGAGATATAGGAAGCTCCCCAATTAAGATGGCTTGATATAGTACTCATAAATGCAGCAATAAGGGATGCTAATACCAAACCTAATAAACCACTAGGTAAGAGATATAACATTGCAGGATATGCTATGTCATTACCAATAATAGATTGATCAACTAAAGGAAAAGCTGATGATATATCAGTTAATGTTGGATAAATTATCAAAGATGATAGGGCAATAAGAATCCATGGCCACGGCCTTAGAGCATAATGAGCGACATTAAATAAAAGAGTAGAATATATAGCATTCTTTTCATTTTTAGCTGATAGCATTCTTTGGGCAATATAACCCCCTCCACCTGGTTCTGCACCAGGATACCATACTGCCCACCACTGGACAGCAATTGGTATAATTAAAATTGTTAAAAATGTTTCTTTATCACTTACTTCAGGAAAAAAAGCTAATTTATTAATAACTAAAGGATTATTGATTAAACTTTGCAATCCACCGATATCATTTAAATTTAGTATGTATATACATGCCCATACTGAACCGACCATAGCCAAAACAAACTGAATCAAATCAGTAATGACAACACTTCTTAGTCCACCTAAAGAACTGTAAAATACAGTTATTACTGACGAGTAAAAAACGCACTCAAAAGGTGAAAGATTTAACAATACACCTCCTATTTTTATACCAGCCAAACAAACAGATGCCATAATCATAACATTGAAAAAAACACCTAAATAAATAGCTCTAAATGCTCTCAAAAATTTAGCAGGATTTCCACTATATCTTAATTCATAAAATTCTAAATCGGTTAACACCTTGGACCTTCGCCATAATTTAGCATAAAAAAAGACTGTCATCATTCCAGTTAGTAAAAATGCCCACCACTGCCAATTACCTGAAACCCCATTTTCTCTTACAATATTTGTAACTAAATTAGGAGTATCAGCGGAAAATGTTGTGGCTACCATAGATATTCCAAGCATCCACCACGGCATGTTCCTTCCAGACAAAAAAAACTCCTTAGAATTTTTTCCAGATTTTTTTGATGTTACAAACCCTATGAGAATAAAAACAGCAAAAAATGAAAAAATTATTATCCAGTCAAGAATTGATATTTGCATATTGACATTAAATATAGTTATTAAATTTTTTTTACAATAAACTTAACTTTTGCAAGATTTAAAAACTAATGACATCTAACTCCGTATATGAAAACGTGAATATTTTAAGTTTTTTATAATCAATTTATTATTTTTGCAACATGAAATCATTAACAACATTTCTTTTTATATTTCTAGCTAGTAGTACTTACAGATGTAGAGAAGCTGAAGACACAATTAATTGTGCAGATGCCGCAAAACAAATGGTTGGTACTTGGGAAGGCAGAGCAGATTACACTAGTTCATCAGCAAACGGAACTACTCATAAAATGACTCTATCTGTTATATCTTCTAATGATTGCTTCTTCCAAGGTATAAGTGCTTTTAATGAATCAAATACTACATTCGTAATTTCTGGAACTATAGATAAATACGGATGGGTAGAATTCATGGAAACTGAATATGAGATTAATGGTGGAGAATATACTGACTGTCAAGGAAATGGTTCAAATTGGAGTAATCCATGCAACAGGTGGCCATATGTAAGATGGAGACCAGGAACAAAATTTCATGAGGCAAGGTTTAGATCAGACCCATATATATTAAATGGAGAATTTTTTACTGCAGGAGGTGGTTGGAATAGTACTATAAGAGGTAATTTCACCTTCACAAAATAAAACATGAACAGATCATTACTGATAATGGCCGGAGGTATGGGAAGCCGTTACGGTGGATTAAAACAAGTTGATAGTTTTGGACCAAATAATGAATCTATTTTAGACTATTCAATCTATGATGCAATAAAGGTAGGCTTTAACAAAATAGTAATATTATCATCACCAAAACTTAAAGATTACTTTATCAATAAATACCATGATATATTCTCTAGAATGGATAATATAAGTTTAGAGATTGTAACCCAAGACCCAAATTATGGCCTTTCTAACTTTTCTCTCCCAGAAACAAGAGAAAAGCCTTGGGGAACTGGCCACGCAGTTTTATGTTGTGAAAATGTTATAAATGAACCATTTGCTACTATTAACGCTGATGATTTTTATGGTTACGGTGCATTTAATAAAGTTTATGACTCATTAAATTATATAGTAGAAAATGATATAATGGTATCTACAATATCATACTTAATTGAAAATACACTATCAGAAAATGGAGGTGTATCAAGGGGAGTATGCATCACAGATAATAGAAAACTTATAGGAATAAACGAGACACATGACTTAGAAATGAAAGGTAATATTATCTATGGACACTATGATGATAATAAGGTGGAACATGTTATTGGAACTCAAGTTGCAATGAATTTGTTCGGATTTCAAGACTCAATATTTTCTCTTCTTAGAAAAGAATTTAAAATATTTCTAGAAAAAAATATTAATGAAAAAAAGAATGAATTTTTATTGCCAGAAGTAATAGGTAAAGAAATTAAAAACAATGTATTTGTAGATACTACAAATGAAAATTGGTTCGGAGTAACTTACAAAGATGATAGTGAAATTGTGAGAAATAAAATAAAAGAATTAGTTAAAAAAAATACATATCCCTCTTTACTTTGGGATTAATTAATTTATTGAATGAAATACATTTATTTAACTTTTATATTATTAGCAAGTAGTACGTATAGATGTGCTGATGATGTTGTTGATTGTAATGAAGCATCAAAAAATATGATTGGAGAATGGTCTGGAACAATAAATTATACAAACCCATACTATGCAAATGGTAAAACTCATAATTTTTCATTAATCATAAATTCATCAAATGATTGTACGTTTAAAGGTTTTTCTACATTTGAAGATTCAAATACTTCATTTAATGTAAGTGGAGTAATAGATATTTATGGATGGGTTTCTTTCATAGAAGACGACTATAGATTTGACAGTGGAGAATACTTAACCTGTGTTAATTTTGAATCAAATAATAATACATGCGAAACTTGGCCTTATATGAGATGGAAAGAGGGAACAAAGTATGAAGAAACAAGAATCAAAATTGATCCTAATGTATTGACAGGTAAAATTCATAGACCATCAAGCTTTGAAAGTAGATGGAGAATTTTAAGAGGAGATTATTCCATGTCTAAAAATTGATAAAAAAAAGGTATTTAATTTATCTATTTGATTAAAAAAAATTAATATTGACAACTAAAAAAAACATCATGAAAAATATACTTACAACATTAATTTTATTTTTTATAGCATTAACTACTAATGCTCAAACCGCTAGAGAATATCTTAGTCCTGTAGCAAGTCCTCAGGCATCAGTTTCTCAAAATGTAGGAATGACTAAAATATCAGTTTACTATTCATCGCCAGGAGTAAAAGGAAGAGTAATATTTGGTGACTTAGTACCATACGGCGAATTATGGAGAGCTGGAGCTAATAGCCCAACAATTATAGAGTTTTCTACTGATGTAAAAATTAAAGACAAAACATTAAGAGCTGGTAAATATGCAATTGCAATGACACCTAGAAAAAATGGTAATTGGACAATTGATTTGAATAAAGAAGGCAAATATCCTTTCGCTTATAGAAAAGATGGCAAAATTGATATGGAAGCATATAATGCTGATTTGGCTCACAGTTTTGATGTTGAGATTGTTACATGGGATAATTCCATCGAAAGATTAACATACTTTATTGATGCTAATGATAATAAAGTTGCTAATGTTAACTTACTTTGGTCAAATGCTATAGTATCATTTCAGGTGGATACTATGCCAGAAGAGCACTTAAAAAGATTTGCAAAAACTTTAGAGTAAACCATTCTATTTTAGTATATGAAAACTTCTCTCAAGATTATTAATTTTTATGATAATCTTGAGAGGATTTCTTATAAGAGTAAAATAGATGTATTAAATCCTTATATAAGCCCTGAGGTTAAAAAAATCTATACAGCATTTTATCATAAATTTTTTGATGATAATAATAAAAGAATTATTCTATTTGGAATAAATCCTGGAA
>NZVP01000059.1 GCA_002697405.1 Flammeovirgaceae bacterium | reverse complement strand
TGCGACATATTCCAAAGATAGTGCAGAACCATCCAATTTAGGTTGTGCGAGATATCTTTTGCCACCGAAAGTTGATTGGGTTACAAAGTGGATTATGTCATCATCTGAAGTCCCCTTATCCAATGAACGCATCGGAAACATGTGCTCAACTTTTTCAGTACCAGGAAGGGGTTCGGGGCCCACTTCGTGTAATACTGCGTTGTTGGGATCCAAATCTTTCAACTCATCCCAAAGGGCGTCAAACTCAGCATCAGAGATTTCAGGAGCGGAGTGATTGTAGTACAATTCTCGATGATATCTGACCGCATCGGCCAGATACTTGATTCGCTCTTCTCCGGCCATGAATATACACCTATGCCAAGGGCTATCAATGTCACGAAAATTGTAACCCTAAAAGTTCGACATCTGGCAATGGACAGCGCGTCATTATTGCATGTGTTAGAATACGAATATGGATTTCTGCAACTACGTGAACTACACTCTGAAACATGTGCCCAGCGTGGACATTGTTGTCATCATCAGACCAGCAGCAGTGGATATGTGTGAACGCTTTACCATCTTGTGTCCTAGATATGTTGCCCGATAAACTCACCAACTCGGATGGAGAGTTTAGTTGCCTACGTATGTACACGCCGTCTTCATTCATGTAGCCATACAATGTATCCCTAGTTCTCCCAATACCACTAGTGATCGCTGCAGCATCAAAGCCTACTTCGTCTGCAAGTCTTTGTAGAGATGCGTGGATTTCATCACCTGAATCGATTCTGACAAACAGGTCTTCGCCGCTACGAGTCCATTCCATGACCGTAGCGATTGGTTGGGGCTCAATTATGGTTATCTCATATTTTGAGGACGGTTTGGAGACGAGCATTCTCATACTTCATGCCCCTAGCCTAAGCATGAGTGAGGGGGGGCCGTTCAGGAGATTGTTACGATACATGTCTCCGCATAAAGGAACGATACGCCTCGCAACACTATGTTCAGTGCTAAACAAGATATGGGATTTAGCACCCCCTTTACTAATCGGTTTGGCAGTAGATGTAGTAGTACAAAGAGAGGAGTCTTTTCTAGCAGGATTTGGAGTAGTGGATGCCTGGCACCAACTGATTCTACTGTCTGTTTTGACTTTCATCATATGGGGATTGGAGTCTCTGTTCGAGTACTTTTACGGGATATTGTGGAGGAATTTGGCCCAAACTGTTCAGCATGAGTTGCGATTAGAAACCTTCAGTCATGTGCAAAAACAAGGAATGGGGTGGTTCGATGAGAGGCAAAAGGGGGATATTCTGGCTATCCTAAATGATGATATCAATCAGTTAGAACGATTCTTGGACAANGGNGCTAATGACCTGTTACAGGTAACTACAACTGTGATTGTAGTAGGTGCTGTGTTCCTTGCAATCTCATGGAAAGTTGCGCTATTCGCAGTNCTTCCGATCCCTGTTATCATTTGGGGGTCTTTCCTCTATCAGAGAAGTTTAGAGCCAAGATATGCCGAAGTTCGNAANACTGCTGGCAGATTAAACGCCTTGCTAGAAAATGATTTNTCCGGTATGTCCACTATTCAATCNTTCACNGCGGAAGAAAGAGAATTGAAGCGTGTTGAAGANTTGAGTAATGAATACAGAAATGCCAACAAGAAAGCTATCAGATTATCTGTGGCTTTCGTACCAATGATTCGNATGGCGATTCTTTGTGGCTTTACTGCAACNCTNTTACTNGGAGGNTGGTTGACTCTTGAAGGAGTGTTGGCTATTGGNGCATACTCTGTCCTTGTTTTCATGACTCAGAGATTACTATGGCCGCTAACNCGCTTAGGAGAAACGTTTGANCTCTATCAAAGGGCCATGGCTTCATCGACAAGAGTGTTGGATGTTCTNTCTTCGCCAACTGAAATNATGCANGGTGATTTCAAACCAAATCATGAGGATATTGCAAGTTCNGATATCGAANTGAAAAATGTAAGTTTTGCATATACNGGTNGGGAAAANGTNTTCGATAANCTCGATTTNAATATCAAATCTGGAGACATAACTGGAATTGTTGGGGCGACNGGGTCTGGNAAAACTACTCTGATTAGACTGCTACTAAGATTCGCAGAACCCAGTGANGGAAGTATCGAATGGGCTGGAAAGTCTCTTCCGGATTGGGACCTGGAGAAATTACGCTCATCNATGTCGTTGGTAGACCAGCACATNACANTATTTCCAACGACTATTATGGAAAATATACGATACGGCAAACCAGATGCTTCGGATGAAGANGTCAAGGCTGCTGGTCTAGTNGCGGAAGCNTCTNGCTTCATCGAAGATTTNCCNGACAACTGGNNCACTCTAGTGGGTGAAGGAGGACATCGNTTATCCGGNGGACAAAGACANCGTCTAGCAATTGCNAGGGCGGTNNTNAAAGANGCTCCTGTNCTAATTNTAGATGAAGCNACCTCTGCTGTTGATAATGAAACNGAAGCGGCTTTACAGCGTTCAATTAGNAAAATTTCTAGNGATAGGACNGCTATAATTATCGCTCACAGATTATCAACAATNCGAAATGCNGAGAGAATAATTGTACTTGAAAACGGNAANGTTATTGAAGANGGNACGCATGAAGANTTAGTCGAAAAACGAGGTNCTTACGCGCGCATGTGGGCAGTNCAAACCGGAATGAAAATCTAAGATATTTTTACGAATNCTTAGNGAAAATACATCCTATTATATNCTNACCGATATGGCCATNAATTGATGAAATCTTCTAACCTAACTAGAACATCGAGCCTTTTGATATTGGGAACACTTGCACTGCTGACNATCAAGACAGTGTCTGCAGAAGNGGTGGATGCAGCATTAGATCCGACCGACATGGTAGCTGTATCTTTCTGGCTTGCAACCGCTATGATGCTTGCATCTACAGTGTTCTTCGTTCTTGAGAGAAACAACGTAGACGCAAAGTGGAAAACATCCATGACCGTTGCTGCACTTGTCACAGGTGTCGCATGGTACCATTACACTTACATGCGTGAACACTGGTCTGTAACTTCAGAATCACCTCTGGTGTTGAGGTATGTAGATTGGTTGATCACCGTTCCTCTGCAAGTTTCAGAGTTTTATCTGATTTTAGCAGCAGTAGGTGTAGCAACAGCAGCTCTATTCTGGAGATTGTTCGCAGCTTCAATTATCATGTTAGTAACAGGGTTCCTTGCAGAATCTGAAGCAAACATCAGTTGGATAAGTGAAGGTATGGTTTGGCCATTGTTCATTCTAGGATGTGCAGCATGGGTCTACATCATGTATGAGATATGGAAAGGAGAAGCGAAAGAAAGTGTCGGCAAAGCAAGCGAAGGTACACAATTTGCTTTCAAAGCGATGGCAATGATTCTAACAGTTGGTTGGGCAATCTATCCAATTGGCTTTATCCTCGGCCAGCAGTATGACAATACTGATGGGTTGAACGTACTATACAACATCGCTGACGTAGTCAACAAGACTGCTTTCGGTATGATGGTTTGGTATGCAGCAACCATGGACACAAAAGCTTCCTCATCTGAGGAATGAAATCACTCTTCTTCTTGAAGAATTGTGACTATCAGATTTGCCGCTTTGTCAAGCGCATTTCTGTCGCCGCCAAGGGGTAGGGGTCCGAAAGGGCCCCACCCCTTGCGCAACAACATTATTCTCTTCTTTGGCTGCTTCTTAGCCAAGTTCAATCTATTCCACTCATATCTCTGGCCATCAGCAAAAAGATGTGTATTTGTGACTGCATATCTCTTAGGAATCAGTAGAGATACCAAGTGAATTGCTAGTAATATATCCCAAATCCAAACCCAAATTATTGGCGTATTGGAGAGTTCTGCCAACATCCATGGGAGCACCATCATTGCCCCCATGGTCAACAGATTAGCCCATTGGCGCGACACTTCCTGAGATTGATTAGATTCCCAAGCATATCCGCCGTTAGATAGTTCGCCAAGTTTTGGGATGTCTATTCGTTGACGGCCTAGCCACCAAGCATCCCAAGCAACAATGATTGCTAAAACTGCAACACAAAACTGAGCCATTGTCTCTGGATCAGGTAATGCGCTGGTAACTTCTGCCATCACTCCACGCCCTGCTTCCTGCGCATCAACATGTAAGCTGCTGCTCCAAGGAATATTAGAACAAATATCACAGTTCCAACAGAACTACTCTCTGAACCTTCGCCTGAATCTGCTCCTTCTGAAATGTCTGGAATCCCGTCTCCGTCGTCATCTGGGTCTACAGTTAGCCAGGTGGTTACTCCCAAAGGACAATGCAAATCATCGGGCTGGCCATCACTATCTGTATCAATACTAGCACATGGATCGTTAGGCCATGCATCTCGAACATCTAATGAGCCATCATTATCATCATCAGTATCATAGATGTCTGGTCCACAATACAAGTTCTCTTCTTTATCGAACCAAGTCTCCGAGTTGCAAGTTATACTCCAATCTTCATCTGAATCTAGCAGAGTGATTTCAAAGCTCAGTGAATCACTAGATGTTTTTCCTTGTGTATCGGTGACATCTAGTGACAAGACATAGAATCCTGCTGGTAAATCTGTTATGTTATTCCATTCACCTGAAAGTTGCATCATTTCAGTTTGACCAACTACTACGCTCCATACGATTTGTAATTCTGCATTTGAGTCTAAATCATCACTGATTACCGCTCTAATCTCAATCGGTAGGCTTTCCATTACTCTAAATCCATCATCTGGAATTATTATCTCTACATTAGGTGCCTGATTACCAATCATGTTGATTTGAATAACCTCTTCTTCACCAATTCCGAAAGTTAGGTTCGTGTCTGTATCTGGTAAACCATTTGCTGAAGCAACTACTCTAACGGTAGAAAATTCTCTCTCGCCCGTATCATCTACAATCTTTGCTGGCAAAGAAACCTGTACGCTACTGCCTTGCGCATCGCCGGTCCAATAATCACTGACTTCAAAGACAATGTCTGCTTCCTGAGAATTTCCAGAGAGTCTTACATCGAAAACATGAGTTGCCCAAATTCTGATTTCACCAAATGATGTAGACTCTGATGTTGGCAATACATCATAGAGATTGGCGATCGCAGAATCGATGTCGACTGTTCCGTTTAGTATTCCATCGTGTACTGTAACTCCTGCGCCATCACTTGCAATTGCAATCATTGAGTCGATGTTTACATTCATTAGAATCATTGGAGCCGATTCTCCATCGGTGTGCAAATCAACTCCCTTAGTACAGGAAGCGATAACAGAATCAGAAACTGTCAGTGATGCAGATGATCTACCGTGGTGAGCAGTTATGGCAGTCCCGCTGCCTCCGCAATCGATATCCAGGTTAGACAAACTGCCTGCTGAGTTGTCTAAATCAATTGCTGGTGCGCCGTCAATATTGGCTACATCGATAATTATCTCTCGATTATCAGTACCGCTCAGTGAAGTGATATCCAGATTATTCATTTCGAAACCATCTAGATTGTTCACGATTAAACCTGCTCCGTCAAAGTTCGACAAGTGTCCTTCGACTGCCCCTAAACTAACTGGTTCCGTAACTGTTAGACCGTCAATCTCTAGATTTACTCCTTGGGCCCAAATCGCGTCTGATTGGCAATTCTGCATCTCTACGTTTTCTATTGTGATTGAAACTGACCCTTGAGACTCAAAGCAATGTGATGCAGAATCCGTGAAAGTTGTAGATACTAGGTGCAGAGTTCCTTGCGCGGAATTTGTTGTCCTGATTAGTGGTTCTGCGCTACTTGAACGTGCTAATGTTGCATAGCTGAATATTACATCAGCATCGCCGTTAAATGTCATTAATGGTGAGCCTTCGACCAAACTGGTTCCCAGTATCTGTACAGCGGTTTCGGCATTATCGCCAACTACCAATCCGCCCCATCTAGCACCGCCACCCATTGAAGAAATTGTAGAAACGCCAGAGGAAAATGTGCCTTCAACTGTAATTGTTACTTGGTCTGCAATTCGCAAATGTGCGCCATCGTTGATTGTCATTGTATAGCCTTGAGGCACAACTAGATCGCCAGACAAATGGTAAGGGCTCCACAATTTTTCTAGAATTAGCCAATCGCTTAGAGATCCTGCTTCAATTGTTGATGCAATGAATGTGTGCTCCATTGAACCAGATGTATCCCAAGCCATCAAATCAGAAATCTGCCCCCATTGCATCTCGACTTGCATTAACCCAGTGGTTACTGTCCCAGTCGAGTCAACTAGTAGAGAAGTTGTTGATTTGCTAGCCTCGCCATTAGAATCAGTAGTTACGCTCTGACCATCTATTGTAATGGTAGCACCTTGGACGGCTTCTCCTTTGTCAACAACCGATACATGTAGAGTGTTGACTATTTCCAGTGATGCGCCAACTCCGACACTTACATTTGGTGAAACGCTTCCTGAATTGATTGTGACTCTACAGGAATTATCTAGTTGTACATCACCACTAACGTGCAAATTATACAACATGATGTCGCTTTGACAAGATGTCCAAAGTACATCTCCCATTACGGATAGATTGGAATTTATTGAATCACTAAATAATCCTGAATGTGAAATTACATCTCCATAGAATTGCGAATCTATTCCTTCAAAGTCTCCATAGCTGTTTACGGTTAGAGTTGCGAATTCGGGAATCTGTAAACTAGTATCCTGGAGAATCAATTGTGAATTGGATGGAATTGTAATGCTACCGCCTGCCATGTGTGGAGAGCCGTCCTCTGTTGGGCCAAGAACTACAACCGTGCCTGCTCCTAAGTTCCAATCTCCTTGAGGCATTATCGGAACCTGAATTGTGTGTGAACCTCCTTGCACTCCTGTTGGAGAAGAGAGGGCGCCAACGCCAGCGTAAGTTGCAGTAATATGCGAGCCACTTTCGCTGACTGGTAGGACTGCACTTCCACTACTTGCAGTTCCACTAAATCCTAGAACTTGCCAATCTGCATCAACAGGATTCCCTGTCAAATCCTCAAAAGTTATGGCCATCTCCCAAAGTCGGTTGTTGGTAGTAGTATTGAGATTGAGGTTTTGGCTTGTCCCGTAATTTAGAGATCCATCTCCTTCTGAATCGAATCCTAGGTTACTCGAAGAGGTCCACGACCAAACTGTGACTTCAGATTCTGAATCTATGATTGCTGCGTCTTCGTGGAAGCTCGATGTCCAGGTTCTCAATACTGCGTTTGATGATTCCATAACAAGGCCATTATCGGATACTCTGGTGACCAATGAATCTGATAAATGGATAGATGAAGAACTGCTATACAACCCCTGTTCACTAGAATCAACAAGTGTCAAATCATCGGATTGCAAAATCGATTCGTGAACTTTCATACTATTTGCAAAACCGCTTACTGAAATCTCTTCAGCGTTAATATTACACCACCAAGCTTCTAATCCTGTACTACCAGATTCAAACTGATTGAATGGCATATTGATGTGTAAATCAGAGAATGTATGAACACCTTGAAGAATATCGATTCCTTTCTCTCCACCAGTTGAAATGTTTACTACCACGGAGTCGAGTGTTGTTGCTGAAATGCCCGAAAAGGAAAGTCCAATTCTATCGGATTCAAACAATGAGTCTGAGATAGATAATGTCCCTGTTCCCGAAGTTTTGAGTGCAGAATCTGTTGATTGGATGTGTGAAGAGGAGACTATGTAATCGCCGCTACCTGCCAAAGCCATTCCAATCCAAGGTGCGTCAAAAGAATTCATTCCGGAAGAAAACTGTCCTGTGACAGATATATTGGACAATGTCACCGTTCCTGACGTCCTCAGATCGATTGGTGTTTCAGGGCTGTCTGCAAAGAATGAGGAGTCAGATATTGACAAATTGCCAGCAGACCATGAATTGACTAATCTCTCCCCAGACATATTTATGTTTGAGACAGAAAAGCCCGTTGAATCAAGTGAGATGACAGCGTTGGTTGCTTCTCCTTCCATTCCTTCTACATCACCAGTTACTCCTGATGAAATCGTTAGAGCATTTCCAACACCTGTTGTAAAATCTAGCTGTTCAACGTCTGCTGTACCGCCGGTTAATGACACACCAACACCAGCGTTGCTGAAAGTAGAATCTGACAAAATCAGATCCCCGCTTGAATGGATACCTCCGGAAACGTCGTCGATAATCGCCATCGAAATATCCAGACTTCCTGTTGAGTGAATACCATCGTGGTCTACATGGCTTATGCTTACATCATCGATTACTGCTGAGCCATCAACTTCAATGCCAATTAGACAATCTTCAATTGTTAGTGACTTAGCGTTCAATGTACCATCAACAATAATACAAGATTTTGCATTTGAAATTGTGACATTGTCTAGTGTTGCGGTACCGATGGGAGAGATGGTAAGCGCGTCCCAAACTCCTGCATTATGAGAGCCTGGCCCTGTAGTTTGGATAGAAGACATAATGGTTGCATTATTTGCAATCAAAGTTCCTTCAACCTTCATCCAATAATCTTGCATATCGATTGTAGTACCTGGTTTAATCGTTAGAGTTGTACCATGAGATACAGTATAATTGCCCGTCATTGTATGGTTTCCAGATAGGTCAACATCTTGTGTTGTTACCGTATCATTAGCAATAACAACCGACAATGAGGAGAGGGTGATTAAGGCTGCCAGCATCAATGAGCGGATTCTCATATTGTCATGTAAAGCCTCATCCACCATCAATACATTGCCTTCGAGTCTCCTACGGAGACTCATTTTACTAAAGTCTACAATTTTCCCAGGCAGTGGGCCTGCCCAGATTTGAACTGGGGTCTGACGGCCCCCAGCCGCCAAGTATAGGCCAAGCTAACCCACAAGCC
>NZVP01000058.1 GCA_002697405.1 Flammeovirgaceae bacterium | reverse complement strand
CAATGCCCAGTAGGTATATTCTGTGATTTGACAGGAGTAGTTACAGGTTTTATCATCATAAGTATACCAGGCACTAGATGGGTATGAATTAGGAACATTTTTAAAATATCCTCCTCTGGCTTCATCCATTGCCTTTGCTATTTCCGAATTTTTATTTTCACCAAATTTATTAGGATACACTTCAGCATAACCATGTTGAGTAATAAGGTGCAGTATTTCTTCGAGAGAAGCATCGAATCTAGGATTCCCATTAATTATTGATACTTCATCATCATATAATTCTAAAAAGGCAAAATTTCCAATAGGGAATCTTATCGCAGCACTTGATTCTTCTTCATTCATTGCCATTAATAACCAAGCTTTTTTATCAATTAATCTATTTACTATTCTTTGATTATCAGCAGTTCCATCTTCGTCATTATCCAAATATTCGGCTAATATAGAGGCTGCATGAAATAATTTATCATTCGCTACATTTTCAGTTGCATATATCTTTATGCCAAATACTTCTGTTTTTTTACAGAAATATTTAAAATAATTTTTATCTGATTCATTAACCCCCTTAATTTTAATATGCTCTGAACCGTAGTCAAGACCACTACAATTTTGATAATTATCTTGACAAGAAAACAAAAAAAGAAATAAAGAGAGTAAGTGCTTTAAGTCAATTAAATAGTCTTTTCTCATCTTTATATTTAATTTGAGCATTGTAGTATTGAGATGAAGTGTCTTCACTTTTTAGTCTTTCTAAATTAAATTCTTTTGGAATTTCATTATTAAAAATTAAAATATTTTTAACCAGCTCTCCTAATCCTGGTCCAAGTTTGAATCCATGCCCTGAACTTCCGGATAAAACAAGAACATTCTCATTTTTTTTATGATAATTCATAATAAAATTCCCATCCAAACTATTCTCATATTGACACACTCTTGTTTCGGCAATTGGTAACCCTTTAAGATTAGGAAATCTATGGTAGAGATACGACTTGGTTCTTTCAACAAGCTCGGGAAGTGGAACTCTGTCTGATGAATCAGGATCAAATTTAGTTGATCTCTCATCATAAGCTATTTTAAACCCTTTATTTAAATGGAATGGAATTCCATAATAAGATGGATTTTGAGCATTTAAATCTAGCCAACATGGAATCATATTTAAATTATATTCAGAAGCTTTATTATTAGGCACCCCAAAATAATAAACCTCTTGTCTGGAAATATAAGTTGTATTTTCTAACATTTCTGGAAGTAATTTTCTATTCCATGGTCCACAGGCTATAATATATTTATCAGCTTCTATGCTTTTTCCATTAAAGGATATTGAATTTTTATTTTCTAAGTTTTTTTCGTCAATTTTTACTTCGCCTAAAAATACACTGCCTCCATTTTCTCTAAATTTTCTGACAATATTTTTGCAACATCTACTTGCCATTAAAGCACCAGCCTTTTTTTCTAAGTATACCTCATTTATATCGTCAAAATTTATTAATGGATATTTCTCTTTTGCCTCTTTTTTAGAAATTTCATAGATTCTATGGCCTACACTTTCAATATGCTTTTTGGATTTGGTTATATAACTATTATCATCTTGACTAACTAGCCATAACATTCCACATTCATCATAAAGTTTTCTTTCACTTTCCTCTGAAAGCTTTTCCCAAAAACTAAATGAATTATTTGTTAACTCAGTATATATTTTATCGTCTCCATAAGTTAATCTAATTATTCTTGAAGCACCTCCAGAACCAGACCTGGAATTTCCAGCTCCCCACATATCATATAGCTCAACATCTGCCCCGGCTTTATTTAAATAATATGCTGAACATGCTCCCCAAATACCAGAACCGACAACCGCTATTTTCATTTTACGTTATTAAAATATTAGTTTTTATAAATATAGATTTATTATTTTTAAGTATGAGAAAAACACTAATAAAACAAGGATATATAGGCATATCAATTTTTAGTTTATTATGTCTTATTTCTATGATTTATTATCCTGGAGGGACTATTATAGATTCTACCACAGTTGGGTATCTTTTCTTTTATAATTTTTTAAGTAATCTTGGAGAGTGGACAGCAAAAAATGGAGATTCAAATTTTTTCTCAGCATATTTATTCAATACTTCAATGCTAATATTAGCATTATCCTATTCATTATTTTATTTTAACTTTTTAAAAGTTATTATCAATAGAAGTAATAATATCATTTTAAAAACCTTGTTAATATCAAGTATATCAATTTCACTTTTAGGATTTGTTTTTGTTGCTGTATTTTCATCTGATCCAAATACATTTTCTCTCCATATCCTTTTTGTAAAGATTGGATTTTATTCACTTTTTATTCATTGTATAATTCAGACNATATTCATTTATTCCATAAAATTGCCTAATAATATTTTGTTNAANTCAACCTTTTCATTTACAACTATTATGTTTCTTTTTGTTCTCATGATGGAATTTGGCCCAAATCCATTTGAAGACAATCAATCATTATTTATACAGGTAACATCTCAAAAAATTATTGTTACAAGTATTTTAATTTATTACTTTGTCCAGGTTAGGGAGGGGCTAATATTAGAAGGTTCTAATTAAATATTTTTCTTATAAGTCTCTTTAATTCAATCTCGGAAAACTTGTTGTTTATGTAGCAAGAAGAATGGTATTCACTAATTAAATTATTATCTAAAAACATATTAATATTTGATGATCTTAANTTAGAACCTGGCATTATAGATATTCTACTATTGCTTTTATTTGCTAGATTATTGATTAATNTAATTCCATCTTCTGCACTGTTTTTTTGACCAGCAGTTAATATTCTGTCAAATCCAAGATCTATAATTTTTTCCATTGAGCTAAAGGGATCATTAGTTAAGTCAAATGCCATATGAAAAGTCAAGGACAAACCTTCAGACTCTTTTATTAAATCTTTACATTTTGATATGTCTATATTGTTTTTTTCATCTAAAATTCCAAATACAANACCTCTACAGCCTATCTCTTTNCAGAAAGAAATAGAATTAATCATTTCTTTTATTTCATTNTTATTATAGATGAAATTTCCTTCTCTTGGTCTAATTATTGGGTAGATAGGAACATCTTTTGAAACAGCGTATTGAATATCTTCTTGGGAAGGAGTAACTCCTCCTACACTTTTATTTGCACAAANTTCAATTCTTGAGATATTATGTTTAATGGATTGTTTAAAATCAGAAATATTAAAAGTACAGACCTCTAGCCTTCGATTCAATTTTGACCTTTATATTTTGTGTAAAAAACCTTTAAATAAATTTTATTTCTGTCAATGATCATTTGATCAAATGAATTAGGAAATTCAGGAAATGCTACTAATGCATTAGCTTCTAAATTTGACATAGCTAACTCCTGAAAGAAAACAGTTGATTCTCCTTTGTATGAGAAAGATATTATACTATCATAAACGTGCTCAGANGGATCACTATCATCTGAATAATATGCGTTATCTTTCATTACAACATTTTCTTCAGGGTTAGATATAATTCCTACAGGATCCAGTTTATTATTTTTTGCTATATAATAAAGAGCTTTAGAAGGTGGTGATAAATTAATATTATTATCAAGAGGGCCGATAACTATTTCAACTTTATTTAAAATTATATTATCAGCAGTATCCAAAAAATTATGATAATTTCCTAGGTCAAGCAAAGGGTAAATACCCGTAGAAGATTGCCAATATATTTTATCTTGATTATTAAATTTTTCATTTTTATTTAGGTCTTCTACCAGAGATAGTTCTGAAGATGACCTATCAATATTATAATAACTATAGTGTTTCGTTAATGGAGAATTCATTCTNAATACATACTGCAAAGAATCCTCAGCAGGACTGTTGGCATTCCCTTCTTCAGGNTTATTAAAATATAAAACAAATTTTGAGTCATTATGCTCTAAATCAAAACCAACAATTCTATTATTTTGCAGGCCAGGAATAAAAGCTAGTCCTCTTAATTGATCTATTAATTCTACTACAGATACTTCATCTACAATTCTATTTAAAATAAATTTTCCATAATTGTCTTTAATTGGTATGGTTAAAAAGGTATCGGAGTTAACTGTTGTAAACCTTGTAAATCCAACAATTCCTCTTGGTGGACTTATTTCAGTATATCTGTCTGAGGTATAAAGTGCTGAAGAAAAAAGAGTGTCTTCTATTTGAGAAATTGTTATCTCCTGTTCATCGAAATCAGAGCCACCATATGCATTAGAATATTTCAGATATAATACTGCAGAATCTAATACTGANGATTCATTTGGCAAATAATAATTTTCCGCNGATTCTCCAGGGATTAATACTTCTAGTCCTTCTTGAAAACTAAATTGAGAATATGCTATCGCCTCAATATCTCCAAAAACAGGATCATTCTTTTTACCAAAGTATAAATCTCCATCATCTGTTCTCACGGAATCAAAATAAACATTAGATACCTCTAATGGAATTTCAACATAATGAGTTTTAATTTTTTCTTTTTGACCTGATAACAATTCATCGATACCAACTTCACTGGTTTCGTCACAGGAGTAATAAAAAAAGGATGTGATTATTAATATTCTACTTAAGAATTTCATTATATAATTTATAATGCTTTTCTACTGATTTTTCATCATTATCAATAGTGTGTAATTTCTTTTTTGGAGATATGCTTGAAATTGTTTCTTCAACCTTTTTATTAAGTTCTTCTTTAGGCCTTATCACTGCGTCAGAATATTCTGAAGCTATCTTTATTAAACCATTATAATCNGGTGACNCTTTTAGNGACTCCACCATTTTTTCTTCAATCTCTTCGTCATCTAAAATTTTTTCAATAATATTTTTGTCAAGCTTCTCTTTGAAATAATTCTTATATACTGAATAAACACATTTAGTGTTTTCAAATAAATGTGATTCTGAAAAAGAAGTTTTNACTAATAGAGGTACCAATGAACTCATCCAGTCATTGCAATGAATTATATCAGGTGACCATCCTAGTTTAATTACTGTCTCTAGTACACCTCTACCGAAGAATAGACATCTCTCATCATTATCCTTATGAAATTTCCCACTTTTATTTTTGAAAACAGTTTTTCTTTTAAAATAGTCTTCATTATCAATGAAGTAGACCTGAAGTTTTGCTGCAGGTATTGAAGCTACCTTTATAATTAAAGGCCTGTCATCATCACCAATTGTTATGTTCATACCNGATAATCTTACAACTTCATGTAATCTGTTTTTTCTTTCGTTAATAAGACCGAATCTAGGGACTAAAATTCTTATCTCAACACCCTTTTCTTGCATTTCCTGAGGTAATTTNCTCACTATGTCAGATACATACGTTTCATTTAAAAACGGTTTAATTTCTGAAGCAACGTAAAGTACTCTAAAGCTTTTAGCCATAATTATGGTGATTCTTTTATTATTAAATGAGGCACAAATTTAAATAAAATAAGTCATTTTTCAATTTTATGATTTAATCATTATAAATATTAAGACTCAATAACTATAATCTTATAGATTTGCTAATCAATTTAAAACTTTGAAAAAACAAAAAATTATAATAAACACACTGCTTTCTCTTGGATTAGGGTGCATTTTAGTTTACCTCGTTTTTGATAATATTGACTTAAACTTATTTCTTGAAAAGCTATCAGGAATAAACTATATGTGGATATACCTTTCTATGTTCATATCAATTTTTGAACATGTTTTAAGAGGGTACAGGTGGAACTTATTGATGGATTCTTCAGGCAAAAAACTTACTACCTACATAACTACAAATGTTATGATAGTGTCCTATTTTTTTGCATTATTTATTCCTCGATTTAATGATATAGCCAGGTGTTATTTAATCTCAAAGACTAATAACATAAAAATATCTACATCTTTAGGAACTGTGTTTTCTGAGAGAATTTTTGATTTAATTTCTTTATTAATTCTCTCTGCAATTTTTATTCTTATTGAGTTTGATCTGTTTTATGGATTTATAGAAAATTATGTTTTATCAAATATTGAATTTAATACAACTACCTATTTATTGATCTTTGGTTCATTAATAGTTCTATTTTTTATTCTAAGATATTTCTCGAAAAAATCCTCTTTTATATCTTCAAACTTAAATGAGTTTAAGCTCGGGGTCTTAACTATAAAAGAAAATTATAAGAATAAAGGNTTTNTAATNTCNACNNTTCTNCTTTGGTTAATTTATTTTTTAATGGGTTATGTTATTTTCTTNTCATTNAANGANACTANNGANNTNGGTNTTANNGCNGGAATNGCNGTNTTAGTTGCNGGNTCNNTTGGNATGATAGTACCTGTTAANGCAGGCATTGGAGCATANCATTTTTTAGTNGCTTCAATNNTNNTAAGTTATAANTTNGATTATGAGTCAGGGTTGTTTTTTGCTACTCTTCTTCACACATCACAAATTGTTTGTCTTGCCATACTTGGTATTATTAGTTCAATAATTTTATTTTTTAAAATAAAATCAAATAATGAGTATAATTAAATCGGAAATTGAGTTAGAAGAATTACTCTCTAGAATTAGTGAAAAAAAGCTTAAAATAGTTTTTACTAATGGATGCTTTGACATATTACATCCAGGTCATATCCACGTTTTAGAGAAATCAAAATCGTTTGGAGATATACTAATAGTTGGTCTCAATAGTGACTCTTCAATTAAAAACTTAAAAGGGGCTTCAAGGCCAAAGGTAAAAGAAGGAGATAGAATGAAAATCATTTCTTCAATTAAGTATGTAGACCATGTTATTCTTTTTGAGGAAGACACCCCACTTACACTAATCAAAAAAATTAAACCACATATTCTTGTTAAAGGTGGCGACTACAGTTTAAATAATATTGTTGGTAGTGAATTTGTTCAAAAAAATGGAGGAGAAGTTAAAGTAGTAAATTTATTACAAGGATATTCTTCTTCAAGTCTGATTGATAAATTTGAAAGTTAATTTATTTGATTTTGTCCTTTTTATTTTAGATTTGAAGTCCTTTAAATAAATATGGACAAGAATTTTATAAATGTTATTAATGATCACCTTTCAATTTCTTTGAAAAAGGTTAATATAATTGATGTAAAAAAATCATTTACAATTGATAACTACTATGATATTGATAACACTATAATTTATCCTATATCCGGAAAATTCAGATTTGGAAAATATAAGAAGTTATTAACTAACGATTCTGCTTTATTTATTCCAGCTCATAATACTGTTTCACTTTCTTTTGGATCAGAAAGAACAAGAACACTGGCCTATGAAGATTTTATTGACCAGAAGAGAAAATATTTACGTGAAAATAAAAAGACAACCTCTAAATCAGATAAGTATCTCATACTTAATTTAGATGCAAAGGCATATGATCTTGTTAATATATTTCACAGTAAAAATCTGGGAATATCTACTATTGAAAATAACAAATCTTTTATCTACCTGTTAAATAGTATAATAAAAGAGGTTTCTAATGATTTGCCTGGTTCTCAAAAGGTAATGGAGGCAATTACTAATCAAATTGTTTTTGAAGTAATTAGATACATTCTTTCTCAACAGCCTCTTTTTTCAAGTATTGAAGAAAACTTTAAATTTTTTAATGACGAAAAAATTTTAGATCTATTCTTATTCATCGATGAAAATATTAGTAAAGATTTATCAAACAAAATACTATCTGATCATTTGAATATATCTGAGGATTATGTTGGACAATTTTTCAGAAATAATATAGGTTTTTCTCCTCAGGATTATATTGAACACAGGAGAATGGAAAAAGCTATAAAAATTTTAAGAGAAAAAACTGATGCAATTAAGGTAATAAGTAATGATGTAGGATTTAAAGATACCGCTTATTTCTGCAGAAGGTTTAAGATGATGTTTGGTGTTCAGGCAGGAAAAATGAAGAAAAGACTAAACGAAATTTAGTTTTTTAACCCTTTTCTCATTTCTTTTTCTATCATTTTTTTTAGTGTTCCAGATTTCGATAATTGGAATAGTAGTAAGAAGATAATTAGATAAAAAAGACTAATTATTCCATACCCTAAGAAAGAGCTATCTAAAACAGTGTTGATGTAATTCCCTAACGATATGCTAGCAAATCCTACAACGAACATTAGTATAAGAAAAAGAATAAAAAAGGATATTAATTTTGAAATTATTGAAGAAATTTTTTCAATTAAATCTCCTTTCATACTATCAAATCTTTCTCTTAAGAAAGATGATATTGAATCAATAAGTTTATCTATTTTAATCATAACTTAGGTAAAGTTACTTTCTTTTTTATAATGATGTTAATTTTAATAATTAACATTAAATTAATTAAGAATTTAAGGTAGTAAATTTTAAAACTTATATATTCATATATGAAATTCATAAAGTCAGATTTATTAATACCCTTTATACTATCAATTGTATGCTTTTTTGCTTATCCATACCCAGAAGTAGCGATGTGGTTAGTTTTTTTTCTTGCTTCATATTCAGCTATAGCAAATGACAGTATACAAACTATTGGTACTTTTATTGCATCTAACGCTGATAAAAAGTGGTATTATCTCTGGATATATATGGGGTCAATATTTTTGATAACGGTAACTTATAGTTGGATTAATTATGGAGGTGACATTAGCTACGAAAGGTTAGCTTCAAAAGGTTTAAATGAAGCACCTCAACAATTTAAGTTTTTACAAGTTTTTGCTCCTGTTGTTCTTCTTATTTTAACAAGATTTAGAATGCCAGTTTCAACTTCAATTTTGTTGTTAAGTGCATTTGCTACACAGGCTAGTTCTATTACAAGTATTCTCCAAAAAAGCTTTTTTGGATATTTTATTGCTTTTGCACTTGCAATTATTGTTTGGCTTTTAACTACAAATCTTTTTGAAAAATATAAAAACCACAAACCATCTAAATTATGGCTGCCATTACAGTGGATATCAAGTGGCGCTTTATGGTCTACTTGGATTATGCAGGATATGGCAAATGTTGCAGTTG
>NZVP01000057.1 GCA_002697405.1 Flammeovirgaceae bacterium | reverse complement strand
AGATTTCACTAAAAAAGTAAGACCAATTTCTGAGGTTTTACATGTTTTAACTGGATCTCCTGTTAAATTTTATAATGTCGAATAATGAAAAATTTATTTTTATTAATCATTTTTTTTATAGGGTATAATTTATCCTATAGTCAAGTTATCTCATACAGATATATTCAACCTAAGAAAGGTCATGGTCAAGATCTAATAAAAGGTTTAGAGAATAAAACTAAAAAGTACAATTCAAAAGATAGTGATCCTAGAATTTATACTTTTGCTATTAGAGCAAGTCAAAGAGGAAACATGCAAGGTCTCTTAAGAATGACTTATGGAGAAACACTTGGTGATTTGCCAATGGGTGGAGGTAACCAACCTGGTATGAGAGATTATTGGATGGAAAATGTTGATAAATATATTGAGTCAACATCTTCGAGTGAAATATTTAGACGAAGAGAAGCTGCTACTCATAATGATGCTGTTGGTACTGATAAACCATTTAGATGGGTAATTCACTATAATATAAGACATGGTCATCAGGACAAGTTCTGGAAGGTTAGAGATAATCTTCCCAAAGCAATTGAAAAAGCTGGTGTAGATTTTGATATTAATTCTTTCAACTCATGGGCTGGAGGACAAAGACAGCATGCAAGGATTGTTATTTTTGGAGAGAATCCGGGTTCTTGGGATGATGGATCAGGAGAATGGTCTAAAATTAGAGATGCTTATAATGAAATATATGGTGATGGATCTTGGGAGATAGATTGGGAATTAAGTAATAGTAGTTTGTTAGACTATGGTAACAGTACAGAATTATTAGAGTTTTTACCAGAATTAAGTTCACCATTAAATTAAATTCATATTATGAAAATTATATTAAATACTTTTTTTATAACGCTTTTTTCTTTTAGTTCATATTCCCAATCAATGGTAGTATGGCTTGATTACCATACTCCTGTTAAAGGCAAAGGATCTGAATTATCTGATGCAATTAAGGATAAAACTAAAAAGTATAATCAAGGAGCTGATGCTTTCCAGTTATATACATGGGAAGTTATTGCTGGTTCAAATCAGGGAAACTATGCTAGAGCTGGAGTTGGACCAACTTGGGCTGATTTTGATAATAGTCCTGTTTCTTCTAAAGAATTAGATTATTGGATGGAAAATGTAGATCCACTAATAGCTAGCTCTAGTGGTAGAGAATATTATGTTAGAAGAGACGCCGCAAGTCACGATGTTGCTAAACCAGGTGAGAATACCATAGGTTTTAATATAGACTATGTAGTAGGTGCAAATAGAGATCACTTCTGGAAGTTTAGAAGAAATATTGCTAATGCACTTAAAGAATCTGGAGAAGACTTGTCATTAAATGTTTGGGCTTCAGGAGGTGGAGGTCCACAAGGACATGTTAGAGTATCGTTTAATTTCAGAAATTTGGAACATTATGGTAATTTCCGACAAATAATGGGAAGAGTTTCAGATACATATGATGAAATCTATGGCAATAATGCTTGGGATACTGATATTCAGCTTTTGAGAGAAAGCTTAGAAATGTGGGGAGCACAAACAGAACTCGTAAGGTTTTTACCTGAGTTAAGTTCTCCTCCAATTGCATTACAGGAATAAATTTTAAATAAATAAATATGAAAATTATATTAAATACTTTTTTAATAACACTTTTTTCTTTTGCATCATATGCTCAGGAATATGTGTGGTCAGTTTATAATATTAAAGTAGATAGAGTTAATGCTGGTCAAGTTGTATCAGCAATGGACAACTATTTATCTCAACCAGGTAATTTAGTTGATGGCGTAACAGTATCTCTTTTTGAAATTATGTTTGCAAGCGATGATAATGAGGCTACTCATATAATTGCTTTTACAGGAAACCCAGATGCAATGAATGCTATGTATTCAGCTGGTCAAAATGATCAGTGGCAAGTTATGATGAGCACCTTTGATCAGTTGACTGAAAGTAAAGGTTCGGCAGCAGGAAGATCGATTCACACATTTAATGTTGAAGCAGAGGGTCCAATTCATCATATTTTACAATTAAATGTTAAAGAGCCAGAAAAGTATGCTCCAGCATTTAAAAAAATGTGGACAACTGTTAAACCTGATAATAGACTGACTCTTGGTCAGTTTGTAAGTGGTAGAGCGGATGGTGTATCACACTACATTCTAGTATCAAATAATGATTTTAAGGATCTAGTAACACAAAGAGATTGGAATGCAAAGGAGAGAGCAGCATGGCAGTCATACAGAAAGGAAAGAGGAGATATGGAGATAGTGTCAACTATGACAAGAGGACTTGTTAAACAATGGAAATAATAAGAATATGAAAAAACTATTAATAATATTATTTATTCCTTTTATTGTAAACTCACAGCAAATAAGTGTAATGGATGCTGTTGTGCTGAAAGAAGGATCAGATGCTGACTATATAGAAGTAGAGGAGTTCTGGTCTAAGATCCATGAGGATATTATCAGCCAAGGTAAGAAGGTATCATGGGCAATTTGGAAAAGACTACCTGGTGAAGCAATTACAATTGATTCAAAGCCTGCTGATTATTTTATATTCAATAATTATGAATCACAAGAGCAATATGAAGCAAGTGGAGATATTGATTACATTGCTATTGCACAAAGAGTACATGGAATATCTAAGAGAAAAGCTGAGAAGATGATAGATAGTTCATTTGATCCTAGGGAAACTACAAGATCATATACACTTTCAATTCAGGCTCAAGCAGTAGCAACCGATTTTAATCCTACTGCTGGTCTAGTATGTTCAATTTCTCTAATGCAACAAAAGAATGATGATTATGAATCTTTTGAGAAAGAGGTTTTCAAAGACCAGTTCCAAAAAAGCATAGATATTGGAGCTCAAACTTTTTGGGGTTTTACTAGGNTAGAACAAAGGTCTGAAAATGCTTACACTCAATTTTCTCATATATGTTTTAATATATCTGGTGAAAATGAAAATAGCATAGAAAATGATTTTAAAACTCAGAAACTAGTTGAACTAGGTTTGCAGTCAAGAGATATGATTCCAAATCCTGGTTCAATGGAATTAATACTTTTTAAATAATAAACTTTAAACAATTAATTATGAAAATTATATTAAATACTTTTTTAATAACACTTCTTTCTTTTGTGTCATTAGCACAAGAAAATTGGGATCCAACAGATCATAAAGTTGGGTATTGGCAATTTAGACAANTTAGTGAGGGTGATGTAGCNAATTTTCTTTATAACGAAGATAATGTNTANAGGNNAANNGTAAAGNANNANATNGCTGAAGGTAATATGGTTCATTGGGGNTTAGCCAGAAAATTAACTGGAAATACTTCNAGTAATCANAANTANTTNTTTTATAATGGTTTTGCTGAATTATCTGATTTAGATAGCCCNGCTTGGGGTTCAGGTTCTAATTTTGGATTAAGGCCAGTTAGTTCAGTAGGTGTTCTTGGAGCTGTTTATACTGCTCCAGCAATTCAAGTTTTTGCTGAAACTCCAAAGCCAGGGAATTATATTGTGGTAAACACTGCAAATCCTTCAGATGTAGGAGCTTTTGTTCAACTACAAAATGATGTATGGAAACCATTTATTAAGGATTTTGTTAATGATGAAAATTCTCCTTGGGCTGGTTGGGAAGTAGCAACAGTTATGTCTCCAACGGGTAATGGTGCTGGTTGGAGTGTAGTAACTATTGATCACTTTACTACTTTAAGTGGTGCTTTAAACTCATTCCCTAATGGAGCTGAATGGCCAGAGGGTATTCANGCAATAAATGATTTATTACCTAATGGTAAATTTTCTAGTACGGTAATTTATGAAGTTGTATTCTACGAAGGACCTGCTGCTAGTAAATAATTAATTTACTTATCAATAATATAAAGCTCCTCAACTTGGGGAGCTTTTTTTATATAGAAACTCTAAATCCTAATAGAGTATCTGTTTCATTAGAGACGAACGGAATGTATGGTTCAGATTGAATTCTTGAATTAAATTTAAGAAATATTGTAGCTTTTTTATTTATAATATAATTCAAAGTGCTATCTAAAAATATTCTATAATTTTTAATTCTATTAGATTTCCATTGTGAGTACATGACTGTCACTAAATTCCAATGGTCATTAAATTTGAGTCTTGTAAAAACATTAAAAGTCAATCTCAGGTTATCATATGTTTCAGAAGGAAATGATAATCGATCAATTTTATATTCTGGATATTTCTCATTTTCATAAAATGCACCATATGCTAGATCAATATAACCTGCATTTTTAGATGGTGTAATTCTTTGGCGAATTCCTCCACCTATTAAAAATCTTCTGTCAATTAGTGATCTTTGACTTTTTCCAATCTGGCTAAAAAGAAAAAAAGAATGATGTTTCTCTACATTATAGAAAAAATTATATCTTAATTGACTTGATATAGAATTTTTGTAAGGTTGACTATCAAGTTTTTGATAATTATTTGAAAAAGATAATCTTAAGAGATTTTTATCTTTCAATCTCGATCCAATTGTGAGATTAGATTTAATCATAAAAAAGTCAAGATTTCCTTTTTTATAATCTCCCATGCCATCAATAAATAAATGAAACGTAGAGTCAATCTTGTTAAGGTTGGATTCTGTATTTATAACAGTTTGAGAATAGCCAATTAATGGAAAATATAAAATGATAAAAAATTGAATGTAAAGTCTAATTATTTTATACATAAAAATAAGTTTTTATAAAAATTATAACGATTTAACTAAATTGTAAAATTCTTGAGTCACTGTAAAATATCTTCCATTTTCTTCGTGGAGAGAATTATCCCCTTTTCCGTCTATTGAATGATATTTAAATATATGATTTTTAAACTTTTTAATATCCTCAATATGATAATTATCTCCATTATCATCTTCAATAAAAATTCTTTTCATTTTTTTTAAAATTTTGTAACCAAGAAAATTCAGAAAACGTTATATGAGTATCTTAATAGTTTGGTTTACTAGAATTAACCCTCACACGTGAGGGTTTTTTTTTATCCTTCATTATCTGAATTCGGTAATGGTTCTGGAAGATTTTCACATTCAGATGCTTTGCATGGCAAATTATCTTCAAAACCACACGATGATAAACTGATAATCATCATAAAAAATAAAATTCTCATATATTTCATTATATAAATTTAAAAAGAAAAATTTTACCAGCCAATCCCGTAATATGCTTTAACACCATTTGGATAAATTCCTTCAACTAAAACTCCGTCATCTTTTGGTAGTTGAGAAAGAATTGTTGATAAACCTTCAACGTCTGAAATGCTTCTTTTATTTATAGATGTCACAACAAAACCTTTTGTTATACCTGAGCTTTTCCATTTCCCATTTTCTATTTCACTTACTTGTGCTCCTCCTTCAATTTCTAATTTTTCTTTTAAGTCTTTAGGTACATCAGCAAATGTAGCTCCATCAATACTAAATGANTTTGATGAGGCAACAACTGCAGTTGTTCCTAGNGTATTTTTTAGAGTTGCGTTCACTGTTTTAGTTTTACCATCTCTNATATATGTGACAAGTATTTTATCACCTGGCCTATTAATAGCAACCTGTTCTTGAAGGTTAGAAATATTCTTAATTTCGGNACCATTAATTTCAACAATNACATCACCAGATTCAAGNCCAGCATCANCAGCAGCTCCTCCTGAATTAACTCTGTCAATTAAAACTCCTGTTAAAACTGGAAGATCTTTTTCTTTAGCTAATTCTGCATTTACATCTAATATTGTAATTCCAAGTAGAGCTCTTTGTACAACACCAAATTCAACTAGATCTTTATATACTTTTTTTACTAAGTTAGAAGGAATAGCAAATGAATAACCGGCAAATGTTCCTGTGGGTGTAGCAATTGCAGAATTTATACCTATTAATTTTCCTTTTAAATCTACTAATGCGCCCCCTGAATTTCCTGGGTTTACCGGTGCTTGATGCTGAATGAATGCTTCAATTTGAAGATTATTTCTATCTCTTAGAATACCAATATTTCTTGCTTTAGCACTAACAATTCCAGCCGTTACTGTTGATCTAAATTCAAAAGGTGATCCAACTGCTAATACCCACTCGCCAATTTCAACGTAATCAGAATTACCAAATTCTACAGTAGATAAGTTTTCAGCATCAATTTTTAATACTGCAATATCTGTAGTAGGGTCAGTTCCTTCGACTGATGCAATAAATGTTCTNTTATCATTAAGTAATACTTCTACTTCAGTAGCATTTTCAACGACATGGTTATTAGTTATTATATACCCGTCTTTAGTCATAATTACTCCTGATCCTGATCCTCTTCTTTGTGGCANCTCTCTTTCTCTTTGGTTATACCTTTCTCCAAAAAAATCTCTAAACATATCTTCAAAAGGATTTCTGTTTCCATAAGCTCTGCCCTCAAAAGTTGTTCTGATGTGAACTACAGCAGGTGTAGTTTTTTTTGATGTATAAATAAAGTTTAAGCCTTCCGGTACAACAACATCTGTTGTGTCATAGATATAGTTTGCAAACTTTAAATTTTCGCTTCCTTGAAAATTTGAAGAATTTTTTTCTTCATTAAAATACTTATAGCCTGTGATTGAAGTTAGGCCGCCAAGTACAGAGAATAATATTGCTAAAAGATAGTTTTTAAGATTTTTCATTATTGAAATTTAATTTTTTACAAATTTAGTTATTGATACGATATTTTTAATTTCTTATTTTTCAAATTAACAATGTTTAACATAAAAAAAGGTGAGCAAAGCCCACCTTTTTAATCCTACGTTAAATAGTAAATTATTTTATTTGGATTGTTTTTTTAACTAATGATTTTGCATCTTTTTTTATAGAGATATTTAATATTCCATTTTTATGTGATGCTGTNATCTTACTCTCGTCAATATCATCAGGNAGTTGGAANGATCTNGTGAANTTNCCAAAACCGTTTTCAATTGAATGAAAGTTTTCATCCTTATTAGTAAATTTTCTTTCACCNGATACAGTTAAGTATCCTTTATTTATTTCTATGNTCATGTCATTTTTATTCATTCCAGGTACAGCAAACTGAAAATTAAATGANTCATTTGTTTCAGAAATNTCAACTTTNGGTGAAAAATCATTCTGATGTTCNTTGTTAAAAAAATTATCAAAAAAATTATCAAATAATAATGGTCTAACATAATTATTTGATGGTCTTAAAATTAAGTGTCTCATATTTAATTATTTTAAATTTATATTCGATTTATTATAATGAAAAAACTGTACCATAGTAAAATATGATCGATAATAATGTCAATATGTCATAAAATTAATAATTTTAAATATTTAAATGACATTATGTCANATATAATTATCAATTTTTATTTTTAATAACTATTGCACAATTCCTTTCGAAAAATTAATATTGCAGACTTAATAANGCCTTCTTAGCTCAGTTGGTTAGAGCAGTAGACTGTTAATCTATTGGTCCTAGGTTCGAGTCCTAGAGAAGGCGCACAATAATTAAACGGTTATGCTACATGTAGTGTAACCGTTTTTTTTTATTTTAGGATATATGAAACAGTTTGATATAATAATTTGGGGTGCTACTTCATTTACTGGGAAATTGGTAGTTGAATATNTATTCAAAAAATTTGCATCTACTAAAATTAAATGGGCTATTGCAGGTAGAAATAAAGAAAAATTAGAAAATGTAAGNTCTAAAGTAGCTGATAAAAANATTCCAATTTTTATTGCTGATAGTTTTGATGAAAAAAGTTTATCAGTAATAGTTAAAAAAAGTAAAGTTATTTGTTCAACTGTTGGTCCTTACTCCCTNTACGGNTCATTACTTGTTGAACTCTGTGTAAAACATAGTACTAATTATTGTGATATCACTGGGGAAGCTCACTGGATTAGGACAATTATTGATAAATTTCATAAAGACGCTAAAAAGAAAAAAATAAAAATCGTCAATTCTTGTGGTTTTGATTCTATTCCATCTGATATGGGAGTTTATTTTATTCAGAATCAAATAAAAAAAGCTTATAAAAGTTATGCAAAATCTATAAAAATGAGAGTTGCTGGCATAAGAGGAGGAATTAGTGGAGGAACTTATGGCAGTATGAATAATTTATTAAAAGAAGCTTATGCTGATAAGAGTGTATTTAAAGTATTAAATAATCCATACGGCCTTAACCCGAGAGATAAAATGGAGGGTTTAGATAAGAAAGATTTACGAAAAATTATTTTTGATAATGAATCAAAATCATGGATTTATCCTTTTATAATGGCTGGAATTAATACAAAAATAGTGAGAAGAAGTAATGCTCTATCAAATTTTCAATATGGTAAAGAATTTACATATGAAGAAGCTACGATGGCTGGTAAAGGTATTTCAGGTTTCTGGAAAGCAATCTTAGCTTTNTTTCCTTTAGCAATGATTGGTATAAATCCTAATTCTTTTTTAAAAAAGATAGTTAACTCATTTATGCCTAAGCCNGGAGAGGGTCCAGGAATTGAGAAAAGGAAAAATGGTTTCTATAATTTAAGGTTTTATATAACAATTGATAAGAAGAGAAAAGCTTTTGCCAAGGTAATAGGAGATAGTGATCCTGGATACGGTTCAACTTCAAAAATGCTTGCAGAATCAGCTNTATCNCTTGCATTTGATAATTTNCCTGGTAATTATGGNGTAATAACNCCTTCTTTTGCAATGGGTGATAAACTTTTAAANAGGCTAAAAGAAAATGCAGGACTAAGNTTTGAATTCAAAANCAAATGATATTTTTTAGATATTTAATTATCCCATTTATTTTTTTTCAAAATANTGATAAATTAAATTATTCNGAAAAAATTCCTNAATCAAATAACTCTATTGATATGATATATATTCCTGGAGGGGANTATAAGATGGGGGATANAAATAAAAATTCAGATANTAAAGTTTCCTCTTTTTGGATATCAAAATATGAGATTACATGGGAAGTTTATAATTCATTTATGGAATATGAAAGAACAGAAAATAAAGAATTTAAAGTAGCAAATAAAGTTATTTATGTTGATGGTATTAGCAAACCGACTGAACCTTATACTGATATGACTTTTGGAATGGGTTATGAAGGTTATCCAGCAGTTAATATGACTCACTATTCTGCGACAAAGTTCTGTAAATGGTTGTCATTAATTTCTGGTAATTATTATAGACTCCCAACAGAAGCTGAATGGGAATATGCTTGTAGAGCTGGATCAGAATCCAAATATTATTTTGGAGATAATGTAAATGATATAGATTATTATGCATGGCATAAAAATAATTCCTCTGGAAAATATCATAAAGTAGGTCAAAAAAAACCAAATGACTTGGGTTTATATGATATGATTGGAAATGTTTCTGAATGGGTTGCTGATTCATATAAAGAAGATATATTTAAATCAAAAAAACAGAAAAAAGANCCATTTATTTATGAAAAAGAAAAATATCCAAAAGTATATAGAGGTGGATCCTGGTACGATGATCCAAAATTAATAACAAGTGATAAAAGATTTTTTTCAGATAAATCATTACAAAGAAGAGACCCTCAAATTCCAAAAAGTAAATGGTGGAACACTGATGCTCCATATATTGGTTTTAGAGTTGTAAGAGTAGAAGAAATAAATAAAAATAGTCTAAGAGATAAGTTTTGGAATAATTTAAATTTTATAATAAATTAAATTATTAACTAATCTTATTATATAATGAAAAAAGAATCAAGAAGAAATTTTGTAAAAAAGACAGCTGCTATTACAACAGGAGTTGTTGCTTCATCTATGCCATTAACCTCATTTTCAAATGTGAGTGAGGACAAAAAATTAAAGTTATCAGTAGTTGGATGTGGCGGAAGAGGTTCAGGAGCTGTTGTCCAGGCATTAACTGCAGACGATAATGTTGAACTTATTTCTATGGCTGATGCTTTTAGAGATAGAATAGATTCTAGTCTCAAGGGTATAGAAGATCACTTTGGTGATTCAAAAAAAATTAAAATAAAAGAAAAAAATTTATTTACNGGATTTGATTCTTATAAGAAAGCAATTGATTTATGTGATGTAGTAATTCTTACTACTCCACCTGGTTTTAGGCCTCTACACTTTGAGTATGCAGTTAATANTNGAAAACATGTTTTTATGGAGAAACCAGTTGCAACTGATGCCACTGGAGTTAGGAGAGTTTTGGAATCTGCAAAAAAAGCAAAAGAAAATAAGTTAAATGTAGTGGTAGGATTACAGAGGCATTACCAAAATAAATATATCAATTTACATGATAAAGTTTCATCAGATGAAATTGGAAAAATAGTTTCAGGACAAGTTTATTGGAATGATGGGGGAGTATGGGTAAATAAAAGAAAGCCAGAACAAACGGAGCTTGAATACCAGATGAGAAATTGGTATTATTTTAATTGGATATGTGGTGATCATATTTTAGAACAACATATTCATAACATTGATGTAGCAAACTGGTTTATTGGAGAATATCCGTCCTATGCTCAGGGTATGGGAGGAAGAGAAGTTCGAAATGGAATGGAATATGGTCAGATATTTGATCATCATTTTGTAGAATTTCATTATCCTGGAGGAGCAGTTATNTCAAGTCAATGNAGACATCAGAAAGGAACNGANAGTCGAGTTGACGAAGTNTTTCAAGGATCTAAAGGTTCAGTAGTATTGGGTAAAGGAGAAATATATAATTTAAATCAANAANTTGACATATAAATATCCNANATCATGGTCTGATGACCCAAANCCATATCAAGTTGAGCANGATAAATTATTTNAATCCATAAGGAATGGAGAAGTTATATCAGACACAGAAAATGCTGCTAAAAGTACTCTTTCTGCAATTATGGGAAGAATGGCTACTTATACTGGAAAGAAAATTACTTGGGATCAAATTATGAATTCAAAAGAGGACCTTGTGCCAGATAACCTAACTTGGAATTCTAAAGCACCAACTTTACCTGATTCTGCTGGATATTACAATATTCCTATTCCTGGAAAAACTAAATTTATTTAAATATGCTTAGAAGAACTTTCATAAATAAATTTTCTATTTCCTTATCGATTGGGTCACTATTTCCTTTTAATTCTTTCTCTAAGAATACTTTTAAATTAAATTATGCACCTCACTTAGGAATGTTTAAGAATAGTGTTGGAGATGATCCTATAGATCAAATTAATTACATGGCTGATCTTGGATTTAGAGCTTTTGAGGATAATGGAATGAGATCAAGATCAGTAGCCCTTCAAAATAAAATATCTAAAACATTAGAGAATAGAGGAATGAAAATGGGAGTTTTTGTTGCTCATAAAATTTACTGGGATAAGCCTAATCTTTCTAGTGGAGACTATGATTATAGAAATGAATTTTTAAATTTTATCAAGAAATCTGTAGAAGTTGCAAAAAGAGTAAATGCTAAGTGGATGACTGTTGTTCCAGGGCATTTAGATTTAAGAAAAGATATGTCTTACCAAACCTCAAATGTTGTAGAAACCCTAAAGAGAGCATGTGATATTTTAGAACCCCACGGTTTAGTAATGGTACTAGAACCATTAAATTTTAGGGATCATCCTGGATTGTTTTTAACTGAAAGTCCTCAGGCTTTTCAAATATGTAAAGCTGTTAATTCTCCATCGTGTAAAATTTTATTTGACATTTATCATCAGCAAATTCAGGAAGGAAATTTAATTCCTAACATAGAGGATACATGGGATGAAATTGGATATTTTCAAATTGGAGATAATCCAGGTAGAAGGGAGCCAACTACTGGTGAGATAAATTATAAAAATGTATTTAAGTTCATACATGAAAAAGGTTTTGATGGGATCCTAGGTATGGAGCATGGTAATTCCATTCAAGGTATAGAGGGAGAAAAAGCATTAGTAGATGCTTATTTAAAAGTAGACTCCTTCTAATTCCCTAAATGATTTCTTTTACTTCCTACTAATATTAGCTCAGTCTGTCTTCCATTTACATATCTAAAACCTTTCTTCTCAAACACTCCAGCCTCTTCAAGCATAACTCTAATATCTTTATTCCATTCTTCGATAAATACTTTTGTGTTTAACTCTATTGCGTATACGGTATTATAGTTCATTGGAAAATCACCAGTAAAAGGAACTCCACCTTGTGAATCCCACATTCCTAATGTTGTTCCAGCTGAATGACCAAATGTTCCTAAAGGATGAGTATAAATTTGAGGTCTTAAACCTTCATTTTTTCCTTGTTCTAAAGCTTCTTTAAGTATTTGATTACCAGTTTTTTTGTATTCAAATAGTTCTGTAAATATATCTTGAACTCTATTTCCTTCATCTAACGCTTTTACAAGATATTCAGGAGCTTCAGTTTCATTAGGTTTAAGTACGTAAGCTAACTCTTGACAATCAGTATTTAATGTTAAGTAACTGATTCCAAAATCACAGTGAATCAAATCTCCAGGTAAAATAATATCAAACTTAGATTCACCATCAAATGCATAAAGATCACTATTCTCATTTCTTTGTACATCAATTGTTGGATGAAACCAAGTCTTAAGACCAAGTTTTTTTACCTTTTCTCTCATCCACCAAACAACATCATCTGTAGTAGTAACTCCAGGAGTAATTACATTAGTTGAAAAAGCTTCATTAATAATTCCATGCGTTATCTCAACCAATTGATCATAAATAATCATTTCCTTCTCTGTTCTTGTTTCAATCCACCTTATAGCAAGTTCTTCTGCAGAAACAACTTTTTTTGATAATTTACTAGGAAGGTTATCAAGAAAAAGTTCATAATCAGTTTTAACAATGCCATCCGCTAAAGCAAAATGATCGGAATAGTTTAATCCAATTTTTTCAGGATTCTTTTCTTCAATAAATTTAGCTAGAGCCTTCATTTGATTTGGCTCTTCCTCTTTGTTCCAGATTGAAGGAATATTTTTTCCGAAAGAGTATCTAGCTATAGCAACTTTTTCTAAATCTTTACTTTTTTTATCATAATGGAATGCTAATATTGTTCTTCTTCTAGCATTTAACCATGTTGGTGGAAGGAGAGTTTTAATTACTGGATCTTCATTATATTCTCTAGTTATTATTACCCACATATCAATTCCAGTCTCATCCATAAGTTTAGGAAGTAGATTATCAAATCTATCTTTTTGAATTTCTTCAATAACTTTAGCCCTTTCTTTAAGACTTAAAATATCTTGAGCATTAATTTGAACTGTTATTAAAAGGAAAAGAATTAAATTAATTATCTTCATTGTTACTATTTAAATTAAAATCAAATTGAATACCCAAAATACAAATTATTGGAAAGAAAATTTAAAATACGTGGGAATTCTTTTGTCTATATGGTTTCTAGTCTCATTTTGTTTTTCAATTTTATTTAAAGATTTTTTAGATACTTATTATTTAGGTGGATTTAAGTTAGGGTTTTGGTTTGCTCAGCAAGGATCCATGTATGTTTTTGTCATACTTATTTTTATATATGTTCACTTAATAAATAAGCTTGATAAAAAATATGGATTTGATAAAAAAGATTAATTATGGATGTTCAAACTTGGACTTATATCATTGTTGGAATTACATTTTTAATTTATATATCAATTGCTATATGGTCTAAAGCAAGTTCAACTAATGAGTTTTATATTGCAGGGAAAGGAGTTTCACCTCTAGCTAATGGAATGGCGACTGCTGCTGATTGGATGTCAGCTGCATCTTTTATTTCGATGGCTGGTATAATTGCCTTTGCTGGTTATGATGGTTCAGTTTATCTAATGGGTTGGACTGGAGGATACGTTTTATTGGCTTTATTATTAGCACCATATCTAAGAAAATTTGGAAAATTTACTGTACCAGATTTTATTGGTGAAAGATATTATTCAACTCAAGCAAGGTTAGTTGCTGTATTTTGTGCACTTGCTGTTTCATTTACTTATGTAGCTGGTCAGATGAGGGGTGTTGGAATTGTATTCTCAAGATTTTTAGAGATTCCTATTGAATCTGGTGTTGTTGTAGGAATGGTTATTGTATTATTCTATGCAGTATTAGGTGGTATGAAAGGAATCACTTATACTCAGGTTGCTCAGTATTGTGTTTTAATTTTTGCTTTTATGGTTCCTGCTTTTTTCATTTCATTTCAAATGACAGGAAATCCAATACCTCAGTTTGGAATGGGAAGTACAATTAATGACGGTTCAGGGCAATATTTATTGGAAAAACTTAATAACTTATCTACTGATTTAGGTTTTAGCGCCTACACTAATGGAGAAAAAACTGTTCCCGATGTTCTTGCTATTACTTTAGCTCTAATGGTTGGAACG
>NZVP01000056.1 GCA_002697405.1 Flammeovirgaceae bacterium | reverse complement strand
TATAATCACTTATAATTTTTAATGTTTTAGATGTATTTTTAAAATAATTTAATTTATTTTAGATTAAATTGAATTTTTTATAAAAAACAACACCAAAAATGAAAGTAAATTATCAAATTGATAATATAGACCTCAAAATACTCAATATATTATCAAAAAACGCGAAAATGCCATATACCGAGGTCGCAAAAAAAGTATTTGTTTCAGGAGGAACTGTTCATGTAAGAATGAGGAAGCTTGAAAAAATGGGAATTGTTAGAGGTACCAAATTAGATATCGATTATGCTAAATTAGGATATAATATTTCATGTTACATGGGAGTTTATCTTGAAAAGAGTTTTCTATATAAAGATGCTGTTAAAGCATTGAGAAATATTCCAGAAGTTGTCGAGATTCATGCAATAACAGGACAGTATACAATTTTCATAAAAATTCTTTGTAAAGACACCCCACATTTTAGAGAAATTTTAGACTCTAAAATTCATAAAGTTAAAGGAATTACAAGGACTGAATCTTTCATGTCAATCGAAGAAACATTGAAAGATGGTTTATCGTTAAACTGACCGTTATAAGCATTTTTTTTCGTTTTAATGAAAAATCTATGCTAAATTTGCAACTAGATTTTTAATATGAGCAAAGACGATAAAATATTAAAGGAATTTACATCCAAGGAATACGAACACGGATGGTCAGTTGACTTCGAGGTTGACCAAGCTCCAAATGGACTTAATGAGGATATTATTAGATTAATTTCACATAAGAAAGAAGAACCATCATGGCTACTTGATTGGAGACTAGAAGCTTATGATATTTTTAAAAAAATGAAAGAGCCCAATTGGTCTAACTTAAATATTCCAAAAATTGACTTTCAAGACATTTCATATTATTCAGCTCCCAAAAAGAAAAAAATGCTCAAATCTATTGATGAAGTTGATCCTGAACTTATAAAGACTTTTGAAAAATTAGGCATATCTCTACAAGAACAAAAAAGATTAAGTGGTGTTGCAGTTGATGCAGTTATTGACTCTGTATCAATTGGAACTACATTTAAAGATAAATTAAGTGAATTAGGAATTATCTTTTGCTCATTTTCTGAAGCTGTTAAAGAACACCCTGAACTGGTTAGAAAACACCTTGGTAAAGTTGTACCATCTAAAGANAATTATTTTGCATGTCTAAATTCTGCTGTTTTCTCAGATGGATCTTTTTGTTACATACCAAAGGGNGTTAGGTGCCCAATGGAATTATCTACTTATTTTAGAATCAACGCTTCAAATACAGGTCAGTTTGAAAGAACACTTATTGTTGCAGACGAAGGTTCATATGTTAGTTACCTTGAGGGTTGTACTGCTCCAATGAGAGACGAAAATCAACTTCATGCTGCAGTTGTTGAAATTCATGCTGAAAAAGATGCAGAAGTGAAATATTCTACTGTTCAAAACTGGTACCCTGGTGATAAAGATGGAAAAGGAGGAATCTATAATTTTGTTACTAAAAGAGGAATATGTAATGGAAGCAATTCCAAAATAAGTTGGACTCAGGTTGAAACTGGTTCTGCTATAACATGGAAATATCCATCATGCATATTAAAAGGTGATAATTCTGTAGGAGAATTTTATTCGGTTGCAGTTACAAATAACTACCAGCAAGCAGACACTGGAACAAAAATGATCCACATTGGAAAAAACACTAAATCTAAAATAATATCAAAAGGTATTTCAGCTGGATTTTCCCAAAATAGTTATAGAGGTCAAGTGAATGTTATGAAAAGAGCTTCTAATTCTAGAAATTTTTCTCAATGTGACTCTCTTCTTTTAGGAAATAATTGTGGAGCTCATACCTTCCCATATATAGATATAGAAAACAAATCTTCGATGGTAGAACACGAAGCAACTACATCTAAAATTGGAGAAGANCAAATTTTTTATTGCCTNCAACGTGGNATTGATGAGGAAAATGCAATAGCATTAATTGTCAATGGTTATGCAAAAGAAGTATTAAAACAATTACCAATGGAGTTTTCTGTTGAGGCACAAAAACTTTTATCACTTACACTAGAGGGAAGTGTTGGATAATATTAATTTAAAAATATGTTAGAAATTAAAAATCTTCACGCGTCAATAGATGACACAAAAATTTTAAAAGGGCTAAGCTTAAAAGTTAATGCTGGTGAAGTCCATGCAATTATGGGTCCTAATGGCTCTGGAAAAAGCACATTAGCTTCTGTTATTGCTGGAAGAGAGGATTATGATGTTACAGATGGTGAAATTAATTTTTTAGGAGATGAACTTTCAGAATTAGGTCCTGATGAGAGAGCAAGAGAAGGAATATTTCTTGCATTTCAGTACCCAGTTGAAATTCCTGGAGTATCAACCACAAATTTCATGAAAACAGCTGTAAATCAGATCAGAGAATCTAAGGGCAAAAAACCTCTAGACGCTGTTGCTTTTTTAAAACTGATGAAAGAGAAAATGAAACTAGTCAACATAAAGCAAGAATTATTAAGTAGATCAATAAATGAAGGTTTTTCTGGTGGTGAGAAAAAAAGAAATGAAATTTTCCAAATGGCAATGCTTGACCCTAAACTTTCAATATTAGATGAAACTGATTCAGGACTAGATATTGACGCCCTAAAAATTGTTTCAAATGGAGTAAATGCTCTAAGAAATAAAGAAAATGCAACTGTAGTAGTAACCCATTACCAAAGACTTCTAGATTATATAGTTCCTGATTATGTTCATGTTCTAATTGATGGTAAAATTGTTAAATCTGGGGATAAAAATTTAGCTCTTGAGTTAGAAGAAAAAGGATACGATTGGATTAAAGTCAAAAACTAAGGTATGATTGATACAATTAATCTAAAAAAAATACTTTCTGAAGAAAAAGATAGTAAAGTTAGAGAGATGAAAAGCTCTGCTTATGAGGGTATGGCTTCTTCTTTACTTAATTACAAAGAAGAATATAAATACACTCCCCTTCTTAGAAAGATTGAAAAAAAATTTAATTCTCTTTCTCCTGAAAAATCACTAAATAAAAAAATAAAAGATTATAAGGGGCTTATTCCACAGTCCGAAAAGTTTTATTTATTTATTTTAAATGGAAATTATCAGGAAAGCTTATCAAATAAACCCGATAATATATTAGTTTCCAAATACAGTAAATTATCAATAAAACAAAAAGAAGAATTCTCAAAATCATACTCAAAGTATGATGATTCTAAAAGTGATTTTTTTTCATCTGCCAATACTATCAATCATGATGATTGCCTAATCATACGTATTGAAAGGAATAAAGCATTAAAAGAAAATATTGCTATCATTAATCTCATTGATTCATCTCAGCCAACTTATTTTAGAAAATGCATTATTGTTGAAAAAAATTCTGAAATATCTTTTTCTGAAGAATTTATTAACTCAACAAATAATATTAGTTTTTCAAATACAGTATCAGAGATATTTTTAGATGAAAATTCTAAATTAAATTATTATTCAGTTCAAAATATGAACAAAAACTATCACTTCAATAGTATAAATGTATTACAAAAAAGTAATAGTACATCCAACTTTCACACATACAGCTTTACTGGAGAAATTATTAGAAATAATTTAAATATAAAGCTTGAAGACAAAAATTGCTATGCTAATATGTATGGTTTTTATGCTGTTAAGAAAAATTCTCTTATTGATAATCATACATCCGTTGATCACATGGATGAGAATTCAATTAGTAATGAACACTATAAAGGAATTATTGATGAAGGATCTAACGGAGTTTTTAATGGAAAAATATTTGTAAGACAAAAAGCACAAAAAACAAATGCTTTTCAGTCAAATAACAATATCCTTTTATCTGATAATGCAAAAGTCAATACTAAGCCACAACTTGAGATATGGGCAGATGATGTGAAATGCTCACATGGTTGTACTGTAGGTCAGTTAGATGAAGAAGCTTTATTTTATTTAATGTCCAGAGGTATATCCAAAAAAGATTCTATCTCATTACTTCTATCAGCTTTTAGTAGTGAAATAACTGAAAAGATAGAAGATGAAAAAATTAAAGAAAAGTATGAAAATATGATATTAACAGAACTTGAAGGGCTTAATCATGGATAATTTCCCTTTAAANAAAATTAGAAATGATTTTCCAATACTAAATTCTAAAATAAATAAACATCAATTAGTATATTTTGATAATGCTGCAACAACTCAAAAGCCAAAAGCAGTAATAGATGGTATATCAAATTATTATAAAAACTATAATGCTAACATTCATAGAGGGATCCATACGCTTGCAGAAAAAGCAACAGAAGAGTTTGAGCAAACAAGATCTTTAGTAAAAGATTTTATTAAAGCATCCTCTGAAAAAGAAATAATATTTACTAGAGGCACAACTGAAGGTTTAAACTTAATAGCATCCTCTCTTGGAAAATTCTATTTCAAAGAAGGAGATGAAATAATAATCAGTGAGATGGAACATCACTCAAATATTGTCCCATGGCAAATGATTGCAAAAGAAAAAAAATTAAAATTAAAAGTTATTAATGTTACAAGTGAAGGTGAATTAGATCTTGATCATTTTGAAACTTTAATTTCGGAGAAAACTAAACTTGTTTCTTTGGTTTATATTTCAAATACTCTTGGAACAATTAATCCAGTTGATAAAATCATTGACAAATGTTCTAAAAATGATATTTTAACTGTTATCGATGGCGCACAATCATCAGCACATAAAAAAATAAATGTAAAAAAATTAAATTGCGATTTTTATGTTTTCTCAGCTCATAAAATGTATGGACCAACTGGAGTTGGTGTTGTCTATGGGAAAGAAAAAGTTTTAGAGAAAATGCCTCCATATATGGGTGGAGGTGAGATGATAAAAGATGTTAGTTTTTCTAAGACAACATACAATGAGTTACCATATAAATTCGAAGCCGGGACTCCTAACATTGGTGATGTAATTGGTTTTAAAGAAGCTATAAAATATATTCAAAATATTGGAAGAGAAAATATAGAATCTTACGAAATGAGCTTAAAAAAATATACTGAAGAAGCTATTCGTAAAATTGATGACATTAAAATTATTGGTACTTCAAAAAATAAAATTGGAATCTTTTCATTTACTAGTAAAAATATTCATTATTATGATTTGGGATTACTTCTTGATGCGAAAGGCATAGCCTTAAGAACAGGACATCATTGTACTCAACCACTAATGGATAAATATGCATTAGATGGGACAGCACGTTTATCATTAGCTATATATAACTCAGCTGAAGAAGTTGATTTTTTTGTTGAATCTATTTCAAAACTTTTNAGAAGATGAATACAATCCAAACACAAAATGANATTATAGAAGATTTCAAAGTTCTGGAAGGTGATTTAGAGATGACTTTAAACTATTTAATAGAACTTGGTGAAGCATTAGATATATTAGAAGAAAAATATAAAATAGATGAAAATATTGTTAAAGGTTGTCAATCAAAAGTTTGGCTTACCTGTACTAAAAAAGACGATAAAATAATATATCAGGGTGATAGTAATACATCTATAACTAAAGGGCTTTTAAGTATTTTAATCAAAATATTTAANAATAAAACCTCAGATGAAATTATCAAAACAGATTTATTTTTTATTAATGAAATTGGACTAAATAGATTTATTGGAACTCAACGCTCAAATGGTCTGGAATCAATGGAAAAAAAAATTAAATTAATGGCAATAACAAAGTAANCAATGACAGAAAAACAAGAAGCACAACTAAAAGAAAAAATTGTCAGAGCAATTAAAACTGTTTTTGATCCAGAAATACCTGTTGATGTCTACGAGCTAGGGCTAATATATGATATACAAATTCTACCTCTGAGTAACATTCATATACTCATGACTTTAACATCTCCAAACTGTCCTGCCGCCGAAACAATTCCTGCAGATGTTAAAAACAGAGTAGAAATGATAAAAGAAATTAATGAGGTCGAAGTAGAAATTACTTTTGACCCCCCCTATTCTCAAGACTTAATGTCTGAAGAGGCAAAACTGGAATTGGGTTTTATGTAATTGTTTAANTAAATAAATTTTTAATATGTATCCAGATGAATTAACAAAACCTATGATTGAGGAACTTACCTCAGTTGGTTTCACTGAACTTAAAGATGCTGAAACAGTAGTTTCAGAACTTCATGAAAAATCAGGAAAATGTTTAGTTTTAATTAACTCTGTCTGTGGTTGTGCAGCAGGAGCTGCCAGGCCAGGAGTAAAACATTCTCTAACAGTTTCTGATAAAAAACCCGATAAGTTATATACTGTTTTTGCAGGAGTTGACTTTGAAGCAGTAAATAAAATAAGAGAAATGTGTCTTCCTTACCCACCAAGTTCACCTGCTATTGCATTATTTGATAACGGAGTCCTTATTCATTTTGTTGAGAGACACCATATAGAAGGAAGAAATGCTACTATGATATCAGAACATCTTAAAAACGTTTACGAAGAATATTGTAGCTAAAAATTAGATACTATATTTGCGAAAAAATTAAATTAACTATTATGAACGATTTGTTATACTTAGTGCCAGGATCTGGATTAGTTGCCTTATTATTTGTATACCTAAAAAATAACTGGGTTGCATCTAAAGATGTTGGTTCTGAAAAAATGGAAAGAATTGCCAAAAATATTGCTGACGGAGCCATGGCATTTCTAAGAGCAGAATACAAAATACTTTCTGTTTTTGTATTAATAACTGCTGTATTACTTGGCTTTAAAGGAGAAAGTGAAGGATCAAGTTATTTGGTTGCTGTTTCTTTTGTAGTCGGAGCTTTATGTTCTGGACTTGCAGGATTCATAGGCATGAAAGTTGCAACAAAAGCAAATGTAAGAACAACTAATGCCGCACAAGAATCACTTGGAAAAGCATTAGAAATTGCATTTTCTGGTGGAGCAGTAATGGGACTTGGTGTTGTAGGNTTNGGAGTACTTGGACTTGGATCGCTTTTTATTTTTTATAGNAGTCATTTTAANGGAGATGTTGACACTGTAATTAAAGTAATTTCAGGATTCTCTTTAGGTGCCTCATCTATTGCTTTATTTGCAAGAGTTGGTGGTGGTATTTACACTAAAGCAGCCGATGTTGGTGCAGACTTAGTAGGAAAAGTTGAAGCGGGTATTCCTGAGGATCACCCATTAAACCCTGCCACTATAGCAGATAATGTTGGAGATAATGTTGGAGACGTTGCAGGTATGGGAGCAGATCTTTTTGAATCTTTTGTNGGCTCTATAATTGGAGCAATGGTATTAGGTGCTGCATTTATTGGTCTTCAAGAATTTTCAGGNATGGAAACTAATGCAATATTGTTACCATTATTTATTGCGTCTACAGGAATAATNATGTCAATTATAGGAACGTTTTTTGTCAGAGTGAAAGAAGGTGGAAGCCCTCACGCAGCTTTGAATCTTGGTGAGTTTGGATCTGCAGGACTAATGATTGTAGCTACTTACTTTTTAATTGATATGTTCCTACCTGAAGCTTGGGTTTTTAATGGAAAAGAATATTCATCAATCGGTGTTTTTTATGCTACTATAGCTGGTCTTATTGCTGGCTTGGGAGTTGGAAAGATTACAGAATATTATACTGCAACTGGCAAAGCACCAGTAAAATCAATTGTAAAACAATCTGATACTGGAGCAGCAACTACTATTATCTCCGGNCTTGGAGTAGGTATGATGTCTACTGCAGTTCCAATAATTTTAATATGTATTGCCATTTTAACCTCATTCTATTTTGCAGGTTTATACGGAATAGCTATTGCAGCTGTTGGAATGTTAGCTAACACAGGTATTCAATTAGCTGTTGATGCTTATGGCCCAATTTCAGATAATGCTGGTGGTATTGCTGAAATGGCTGAATTACCTCCTAAAGTAAGANAAAGAACTGATAAATTGGATGCGGTTGGTAATACTACAGCTGCTATCGGTAAAGGATTTGCTATTGCNTCTGCGGCGCTTACTGCATTAGCTTTATTTGCTGCNTTTATGCAAACTGCTAAAATNACTTCTATTGATATTTCAAATCCTATTGTAATGTCTGGATTATTAGTTGGTGCTATGCTNCCATTTGTATTCTCTGCATTGTCAATGAATGCTGTTGGTAAAGCAGCAATGAGTATGATTGAAGAAGTTAGAAGACAATTTAAAGAACTACCAAAGTTAAAAGCAGCTCTTGAAATTATGAGAAAATANGACTCTGATTTATCAAAAGCAACTAAAGCTGAAATGAAAATCTTTAATGATGCTGATGGGGTTGCTGAGTATAGCAAGTGTGTTGAGATCTCAACTCAAGCTGCACTAAGAGAAATGGTATTACCAGGAATTATGGCAATTTCCGTTCCNGTTGTTGTCGGTTTCTTAGGTGGAGCTGAAATGCTCGGAGGTCTTTTAGCAGGAGTAACATCATCAGGTGTTCTTATGGCAATTTTCCAGTCTAATGCTGGGGGNGCATGGGATAATGCAAAGAAGATGATTGAAGAAGCTGGACAAAAAGGTACTGAAGCACACAAAGCTGCAGTTGTTGGAGATACAGTNGGAGATCCATTTAAGGATACTTCAGGACCTTCTCTAAACATTTTATTAAAATTAATATCAGTAGTAGCACTAGTAATTGCTCCATTATTGGTATAAAAAATTATGTATAAAAATAGAAAGAAGATACCTAAAAAAACATTTGGAAATTTTCCATATATAAGTGTTATTTTTAGTGTTTCTCTTTCTCTTCTTCTTTTAGGCATATTTAGTTTT
>NZVP01000055.1 GCA_002697405.1 Flammeovirgaceae bacterium | reverse complement strand
TTATATCTTTTGAACCTATATAATCTATCACTAAATTTGTAGCGAAATTGCTACTTATAGTAATCATATCGAATACTAACTCCCTGAGAGACAGATAACTACCTATTTTATCATAACTTTTTTTATCACTATCCTCAAATGATGAAAGCTTGAAAGTACTCCCATCGGCAATGCTTTTAAATTCATTCTTTATTTTTATAGAATCATCTAAAGAAATTATTCCTTTTTGTGCTTTTTTAAATACCTCTATCATTACGGGGGTTTTCATCGTGCTCGCAGCATGAAACTCCTCATTCTCATTAATTAGGATAGACTTACCATCAGATAAATTCTTAAACGCTATTGCAAAGTCACCTTTTTCAGTTTTAAGTATTTTAAGTATTCTTTCTTCAAGATCAATATAATTAATAGGTTGATTACATGAAAATATGAAAAGTAATAGAATTAAAGATGTAATTGTATTTTTCATGTTGATATTAAATACAATATAATTATTTTTAAAAAATCATATTAGTTATTAGATTCAAATTATGAGATTCATTTTTATAATAATATTTATATCCTTTTCATCCAAAGGACAAAATTTATATTTCCCTGGAAAATTATGGGAAGAAAAGTCTCCAGAATCCCAAGGAATAGACATTAAGAAACTTGATAAAGCCATTGAATTTGCCATAAGTAATGAAAATGCAGTAGATAAAGATTTAAGAATATCAATTATTAAATCATTTGGACGTGAACCAGGGTATAAAATTAAAGGACCAACTAAAAAGAGAGGAGATTCTAATGGTCTAATTATTAAAAACGGATATATTATTGGAAAGTGGGGAGATACAAAAAGGGTTGATATGACATTTAGTGTTACAAAAAGTTATCTTTCTACAGTTGCAGGTATTGCTTATGATAAGAATCTTATTTCTATAGATGATAAATTGAAGGATTACATATGGGATGGGAAATTTGATGATACGCATAATAGTCAAATAACATGGCATCATCTACTCAATCAGTCTTCACAATGGTCAGGAGAACTTTTTGGAACTTATGACTGGGCAGATAGACCCCCAAGAGGACTTTCTCTTGAAGAAATTAAAAAGCAGAAGCTTTTGCCTCCAGGTCAGGCATACAAGTACAATGATGTGAGGGTAAATTTATTATCCTTTTCATTACTCAATGTTTTTCGAAAACCTTTACCTGCAGTACTAAAAGAAAATATTATGGATCCAATAGGTGCTTCCTCAACATGGAGGTGGTATGGATATGAAAATTCAATGGTGGTAATGGATGGAGTAAATGTTCAATCAGTTAGTGGTGGTGGTCACTTTGGAGGTGGCATCTTCATAAATTCTGAGGACCATGCTAGATTTGGATTACTTTTCTTAAGAGAGGGAGTGTGGAATGGAGAAAGACTTATATCATCTGACTGGATTAAAAAGATAAGAGTTCCATCTGAAAATAACCCTTCATATGGTTACATGTGGTGGTTAAATAGGGGGGATAGATATTGGAAGGGATTACCGGAAAACATATACTATGGTTCTGGTTTTGGTGGAAATTATATTATAGTTGTTCCAGATCATGATATGGTTATTGTTTCTCGATGGCTAGATTCCTCAAAGGTTGGAGAATTTGTCAAAATGATAGTCGACTCACATAATTAGGAATTTAATTTATGCTTAAGGATAAATTATTAAATGAAATTATCATTTTCTTAAAGAAAAAAATATTAATAATAGAAAATGAGCTAAATATTTTAACTGAAGAGAAAAATGATATTTCAAAGAGTAGTGCTGGAGATAAATTTGAGACTAGTAGAGCTATAATGCAGATTGAACATGATAAGCTAAACAATCAACTTATTCAAAAAAACAATCAACTAAAAAAAATTGAATTACTTGATAGAAATAAAAAATATAAATCAGTTAATTATGGTAGTTTAGTAATTACAAATACAAATTATTATTTAATATCTATTGGCTTAGGATCATTCACCTCGAATAATCAAATTATTTATCTAATATCCCTTTCTTCTCCAGTAGGAAAAATTTTATTAGATAAAAAAAAAGGTGATTCATTTTTTTTTAATAATAATACAGAAAAAATTATAGATATAATTTGAGAATTAAGCCTAGTAAAAAATTTTAATCTTTATGGATTACCTCTCACTTGAATTTTACCCTAGATATTGGTAGATTAGATTTGTAAATAATTTTATTTATTCAATTAACCCAACAATTATGAGAACCACTTTAACCTTTTTATTATTATTTCTATTTTTTAGTCCTGATTCTATATCTCAGAAAAAAAACAAATCAGAAACCAATTATTTGGATAAAGTTTCATTAAATGGACTTAAATGGAGATCTGTTGGACCTGCGTTAACTTCTGGAAGAGTATCTGATATTGCAGTTAATTCAAAAAATCCTTTTGAATATTACGTTGCTGTTGCATCTGGTGGAGTTTGGAAGACTTCAAACTGGGGGTTAGAATATATTCCTGTGTTTGATAGTGAGAATTCTTATTCAATAGGATGTGTTACAATTGATCCAAATAATCCAAATGTAATTTGGGTTGGCACTGGAGAAAATAATAATCAAAGATCTGTAGCATATGGTGATGGGGTATATAAATCCAATGATGGAGGTAAATCTTGGGAAAATGTTGGTCTAAAAAATTCTGAACATATTGGAAATATTATTGTTCATCCTAAAAACTCAAATATTATTTATGTTTCTGCATATGGNCCACTATGGAGTAAAGGTGGAGAAAGAGGTGTTTATATGTCTAAGGATGGGGGTAAAACTTGGAAAAGAGTATTATACATTGATGAACATACAGGAATTAATGAAATTCATATGGACCCAAAAAACCCAAAAANATTATATGCTACTGCNCACCAAAGAAGAAGGCATGTATATACTTATGTTGGTGGTGGCCCAGGTTCAAGTATNTATAAATCAACAGATGGAGGATCTTCTTGGAAAAAAATAAATAAGGGATTACCTAATGTTGAGATAGGTAGAATTGGAATGGATATATCTCCAGTTAATAACAATGTACTTTANGCNATTGTAGAGGCTGCTGATAGGAAAGGTGGATTTTATAAATCTGAAGACATGGGTGAATCATGGTCTAAACAAAGTGGGAAAGTAACAAGTGGAAATTATTACCAAGAAATTTTTGCTGATCCTATTGATTTAGGAACAGTATATATAATGGATACCTGGATGTCAGTAACTAAAGATGGTGGAAAAACATTTAAAAATGTTGGAGAGGATTTNAAGCATGTTGATAACCATGCGATGTGGATTAACCCAAACAATAATAATCACTGGTTAATTGGTTGTGACGGTGGTATATACGAGACATTTGATGCTGCAAAGAATTGGGATTTTAAGAAGAATTTACCTATCACACAATTTTATAAGGTTGCGGTAGATAATGATGTTCCTTTTTATAATATTTATGGTGGAACTCAAGATAATTTTACAATTGGAGGACCATCAAGAGTAAATACATCTCATGGTATAACTAATCAAGATTGGTTTATTACTCATGGTGGAGATGGATTTGAATCTCAAGTGGATCCTAAAAATCCAAATATTGTATATTCTCAGTCTCAGTATGGGTGGTTAGTGAGATACGATAAAAAAAGTGGTGAAGAAGTAGGTATAAAACCTATATCAAGAAAAGGAGAAGTTGGTTATAAATGGAATTGGGATGCGCCACTTGCTGTAAGTAATCATAAGTCTGGNAGATTATATTTTGCTGCAAATAAGGTATTTAGATCAGATNATTACGGTAATAGCTGGGAAGTAATAAGTGATGATTTATCTAGAAAAATTGACAGAAATAAACTAAAGGTTTACGATAGAGTTTTGAGTATGGATGCTGTTTCAAAAAACGGATCAACTTCCCCATACGGAACAATTGTGGCATTATCAGAATCTCCAATAAATGAGGACATTATAGTTATAGGAACTGATGATGGTCTTGTTCAAATTACATCAAATGGAGGTGATTCTTGGAGAAAAATTGATAATATACCAGGCGCTCCGACTCAATCATATGTGAATTCTGTTTATACTTCTCATCATGATGAGAATGTAATTTATGTTGCTTTTAATCACCATAAATACGGGGATTTTAAACCATATCTCTTTATGTCTGAAGATAAAGGAGATAGTTGGANATCAATTAGCAGTAATCTCCCATCAAGAGGAAGTGTATATGCTATTGAAGAGGATCATATTGATTCAGGACTTATTTTTTGTGGAACAGAGTTTGGAGTATTTTTCTCACCCAATAACGGTAAAACTTGGAAACAACTATCTAATGGATTACCTACTATTGCAGTCCGAGATATAGCTATACAGAGAGATATGAATGATTTAGTTCTTGGAACATTTGGTCGAGGCTTTTATGTTTTAGATGATTATTCTCCTTTAAGAACTATTGAAAACAAAAAAATATCTCAAAAAGCAATGATTTTTTCAACAAGAGAAGCTATTATGTGGGAAAAAGCAAATCCATTAGGATTACCTGGTAAATCTTTTCAGGGAGATAACTTTTATACTGGAGATAATCTTGATCCAGTTGCTATGATAAATTATTATTATAATGAAAATTATAAATCTATTAAAGATAAAAGGAGAGATATTGAAAAGGGTTTAATAAAAAGTAATAAAGATGTTTTTTATCCTAATTATGAGGAATTAAAAGCTGAAATGGATGAGAGTGAAGCCAAACTATTATTTACAATAAAAAACTCAGATAATATTGTAGTAAAAAAAGTATTAAAAAAACCATCTAAAGGATTAAATAGGTTTCATTGGAATCTTAGATATGAAACAACGAACCCAATTAATTTATCATCACCATCATTTTATAATCCTTTTGCAGGCACAAGAGAGGGTACTTTAGTTGAACCAGGGATATATACCATTCAAATGGATTATCTAGTAGATGGTAATNTAACACCACTTGTAGAACCAAATAGTTTTACTGTTTCGCTTCTAGAAAATACAGTTCTTCCAGCTGAGGATAGAAAAGTGAAAATTAAATTTCAGAGAGATGTGGCTAAAATGCAAGGAGAAATTAGCTCATATTCAAGTATTTTATCAGAGATAAATAATAAAATGAAATACTTTGAAGTAGCTATATTAAAACTTGAAAAGCCTATGGATGAATTATCATCAGAGTTTAATNATATTAAAGAAAATTATAAAAAGATAAGTACCATGTTTTATGGTGATAATGTAAAAAGACGATTAGATATTCAACAAATTCCAACACCTTCATCAAGAGTTGGAATTATTGCTAGCGAGCAGAAATATTCTACCTCTTCACCTACTGATACACATATAAATAGCTTCAAAATAGCAATTGAGGAATTTTTACCTATTAAATCTAGTATAGATACATTAGTTGAGAAGCTAAAAAAATTTGAAGATAAGATGAAGATTCTTGGTGCACCTTATACACCAGGTAGATTTGAGAATTAATTCAAACTAATTTTATGATTAAAAATAAATATTTACATGTTTTAATTGTAGTATTAATGTTAATGTCATGTTCCTCAAAAAAGAGGGTTGATATTCAAGAATCAGTTGAGGTTTTAAGAGATGAATTTGGTATCAATCATATTTATGCAAAAAACCAAAGAGATCTCTTTTTCATGCAAGGATACCTTGCAGCAAANGATAGACTTTTTCAGTTTGAAATTTGGAGGCGNCAAGCAACTGGAACAGTATCTGAAATATTTGGTGAAAGTGAGTTAGAAAGAGATATAGGTACAAGATTATTCATGTTTAGAGGAGATATTAAAGAAGAGTTAAATCATTATCATGATGAAGGTTTTGAAATTATTACATCNTATACAGATGGAGTTAATGCATATATAAATGAGGTAAGANATAATCCAGAATNTTTACCAATTGAATTTGAAATACTAGGAATTAAACCTCATCTATGGACTCCTGCTGATGTAATATCAAGACATCAGGGATTACTTGGAAATATTGGTCAGGAATTAAATATTGGTAGAGCAGTATCTAAAATAGGCGAGGAGAAGGTAAAAGANTTACAGTGGTTTCACCCAAAAGAACCATCATTAAAACTAGATGAAAAAATTACTGAAAAGGATTTAGATAATGATATATTGAAATTGTATAATGCTTACAGGAAACCAATAAAATTTAAAAAAGAATATATAATTCANAAGTATAGAGCAGATAATAAGTTAGAAATATCATCTTTTATCGATAAAAAATATTTAGAAGATGAGTTTAGTATAGGAAGCAATAATTGGGCTATTTCAGGTAAAAAATCAGATACAGGATATCCNATTTTAGCAAATGATCCTCATAGAACAATAGTTGCTCCATCATTGAGGTATATTTCTCATTTAGTTGCCCCTGGATGGAATGTTATTGGTGGGGGTGAACCTGAAATTCCTGGTATTTCAATTGGACATAATGGGTATGGTGCTTGGGGACTAACTGTTTTTAGGACAGATGCAGAAGATTTNTATGTNTACGAAATAAATCCAAAAAATTCAAATCAATATTGGCATAAAGGAAAATGGTTTGATTTTGATATAATTAAAGAATCTATTCCAATAAAAGGAAAAGATAATTATGAAGTCGATCTATATTATTCAATTCATGGTCCAGTCACGTATATAGATAAAAAAAGAAATAAGGCATATGCCATTAAATGTGGTTGGTTAGAGCCTGGGGGATCACCATATTTAGCATCACTAAGAATGAATCAGTCAAAATCGTGGGAGGAGTTTAGAGATGCTTGTAATTACAGTAATATTCCTGGTGAAAATATGGTATGGGCTGATAGGGATGGAAATATTGGATGGCAATCTGTTGGAATAGCACCTGTTAGAAATACACATAGTGGTCTTGTACCAGTAATGGGAGATGGTAGATATGAATGGGATAATTATTTACCTATAATTGATAAACCAAATGTTTTTAATCCNAAGGATGATTTTTTTGCAACTGCAAATCAAAATGTTACACCAAACTCATATAAAATATGGAATGCTATAGGATTTTCATGGTCAGACCCTTATAGAGGTNATAGAATAGATGATATTCTTTCTTCTAATAATAAATTATCTATGCAAGATATGATCGACTTACAGATTGATTATTTTTCATATCCATCAGTTTATTTTATTGATTTACTAACAGATATAATCAATAGAGATAATAAATTTTTGTCAGATTATAGTTTGTATATAAGTCTTTTAAAAAAATGGGATAATAAATTGATTAAAAATTCAGTAGAAGCTATGATATATGTTAATTGGGAGAGAACTATTATTAAAGAATTTAATGATAGATATGTTCCAAAAGAAGTTCAAGGTTTGTTACGAGTTCAGTTATATAAAATATTAGATAAGCTTTCAGATTTCAATGAAATACAAACTAAGACATTTTTAAGAGAAACATTTATTTCTTCAATAAAGGACCTTAAAAATAATTTTGGTGATGATATAAATAATTGGATTTATGGTCAAGATGAATATAAACACATAAAAGTTAACCACCCACTTGAGACTGTTGTAAATGACTCTATTTATAAAATTTTAAGTTTTAAGTCATATCCTAGAGGNGGTAATGGTTATACGCCTAATTCAACNAGTTCAAATTTAAGCCAATCTTCTGGAGCAAGTTTTAGAGTAATAATCGATANAAAAGACTGGGATAATTCTTTAGCGACTAACTCTCCAGGCCAATCGGGAGATCCTAATAGTCCTTTTTATAGGAACTTATATAAAGACTGGGCTAATGATAAATATTTTAATTTATTTTACTCAAAAGAAAAANTTTTAAAAAATCTCCATATGAGAGAAGTATATTATCCAAATTAATTATGAAAAAATTATTTTTATTTTTTATTTCCATTAGTTATTCATTGTTTTCTCAAGAATATAAAATACCACCTGAGGTAATCAGAACACTTGTTGAATCTGACCCTCAACCCTCATTAAATCTAAATGATAAGGGTACTTTAGGTCTTATACTCAGAAGAGATGGTTTTCAGTCTATTGCTGATTTAGCTAAAGATGAACTAAGAATAGCTGGAACTAGACTTGATCCAGTTAGATACACTTCATCTAGNATGACTTATTATAAATCATTTTCTCTAATAGATATAAAATCAGGATCCGAAATTAAAGTTGAGTATCCAAAAAATGGTAAGTTTTCTTTTTTTACTTGGTCTCCAGATGAGAAAAAAATTGCTTTCACAAACACAACAAATAATGGGGTTGAGTTGTGGGTATTAGATATTAACTCAAAAAAGTCTTCACGNTTATCTGATATTTTAATAAATGACATAAATGTAAAACCATATCAATGGTTTAATTCNAGTAATGAAATTCTAGTTAGCTTTAAGTGTAATAATGAAAAGCCGGTAATAAGTAAAATCCCTTCTGGACCAATAATACAAGAAACAAATAATCAGAATGCTCCTTCAAGGACATATCAGGATTTAATAAAAAATAAAAATGAAGAAATTTTATTTGAACATTATTCATGTGTTTCATTAGTAAAAATTCATTTAAATCTCGAAGAAGTATCTGTTGTAGTTAAAGGAATGATAAAAGAATATGATTTATCTCCAGANAATAAATTTTTAATGACTAAAACTATTAAAAAACCATTTTCTTATTTAGTTCCATATTATAGGTNTCCGTATACTGTGGAAGTTATAAATTTAATTTCTGGTTCAAGTAGTATGATCGCTGATATACCAATAGATGAGGTAAGACCTAAAGGTTTTGATGCTACAAGAACTGGAATAAGATCAGTATCATGGAGGGATGATTTAGGAAGTGAACTTTTCTGGGTTGAAGCAAATGACAATGGAGATCCAAAAAATAAAGTTGATTATAGAGATATTATTTATACATTATCTCTAACATCNAATTCTGAAAAAAAAGAATTAACTAAAACAAAGCTTAGATTTAGAAATATAAGATGGTCAGAATCTGGCTATGCATTACTTTCAGAGAGGTTATGGAAAAATCGTAGTGAAATAACATCACTAATTAATACGGAATCAAGATCAATTGAAAAAGTTTTATTTGATAGGAAATATGATGATATATATTCAGATCCTGGATCTCCAGTTTTAATAAAAAATAATTTTGGAAGGAATATATTTCAAATAAAAAAGAATTCAATTTTAATGATTGGTCAAGGAGGTTCTCCAGAGGGATATAAACCTTTTATAAGTTCACTNAACTTAAAAAACCTAAATAATAAAATAATTTTTAGATCAAAAGCACCTTATTACGAAAGACCAATAAAATTATTTGATCAAAACGATAAAATCATAATTACATCTAGAGAATCTAATACAGAAAACCCAAATTATTTTCTCAGAAATACTCAATCGAATACTATAAGTCAAATTACTAATTTTAAAAACCCTTATAAAAAATTAGAAGAGCTTAAAAAAGAGGTAATAAATTATAAAAGAGAGGATGGAATTGATTTAAGTTCAATAGTTTATACCTTAAAAACATATGATCCAATCAAAGAGGGCAGACTTCCTGTATTGATTTGGGCTTACCCTAGAGAATATACCTCTAAAAAGGTAGCAAGCCAAGTTAGAAATTCTCCTTATCGATTTACTAGAATTAGCTATGGATCTCCAATTTTTTGGGCTTTAAGAGGTTATGCAGTTATGGCAAGTACTGAAATGCCAATTGTTGGATTTGATGGTGATCAACCTAATGATTCATTTAGAAAACAATTAGTTATGAATGCAGAAGCAGCTATTAATAAAATTGTAAATATGGGAATTGGAGATAGAGATAGAGTAGGGGTAGGAGGACATTCATATGGTGCTTTTATGACAGCCAATCTTTTAGCTCACTCTGATTTATTTGCTGCAGGAATAGCAAGGAGTGGTGCATATAATAGAACTCTAACACCTTTTGGGTTTCAGAGAGAAGAAAGAACATATTGGGAAGCACCCGAATTATATAATTATATGTCACCATTTATGCATGCAGATAAAGTAAATGAGCCAATATTATTGATTCATGGTGAGGAAGATAATAATTCTGGTACTTTTCCTATTCAAAGTGTTAGGTTTTATAATGCAATTAAAGGTCATGGTGGAACTTCAAAGTTAGTTATGCTTCCAAAAGAAAGTCATGGATATAGAGCTAAAGAATCAATTTTCCATACTCTNTATGAGATGGATTCTTGGTTAGAAAAATTCGTAAAAAATAAAAATATAAAACCAGATAATATTGACATTAAAATAAATTAGCATTTACTATTTTCATGATTAAAAATTTCATTTTCATAATAATTACTTTATTATTTGGGTGTTCTAAAAATAAAAATACTCCTCCTAATATAATAGTCATAATTAGTGATGACCAGGGATATGCAGATGTTGGTTTTCATGGAAGTAAAGAAATTTTTACCCCAAATATTGATAGGATAGCTAAAAATGGGGTTGTATTCACTGAAGGTTATGTTTCGTATGCAGTATGTTCACCAAGTAGGGCAGGTCTAATTACTGGAAAGTATCANAATAGATTTGGATATACTAGAAATATTTTATTAGCTCCAAAAGATTCCTTAATGGGTTTACCACTTTCAGAGCAAACACTTCCTGATGTTCTAAATAATGTAGATTATAAAACTAAGGCTATAGGGAAATGGCATCTTGGTGCTCATGAATCTCTTGTTCCAGAGAGAAGAGGTTTTGATGAGTTTTTTGGATTCTTAATTGGCGGACATAGGTATTTTCCTGAAGACCTTACTATAAACGATTTGACAGAGGCAAGAAGGCAAATGGATGGTTATGTCACTAAAATTTATGACAACGGAAAGAGAATTGATACTAAAAAATATCTAACAGAGGAATTATCTGATAATGCAGTAAAATTTATTGATGATAATTCTGATAATCCTTTTTTCATATATCTATCATATAATGCTCCCCATACTCCATTGCAGGCCACCGAGAGAGATTTAGAAAGAAATAACCATATAGAAGTTGAGAAGAGGAGAACTTATGCTGCTATGGTATCATCTATGGATGATGGGATTGGATTAATATTAGATAAACTTGAAGAGAAAAAGATAACAGATAATACTATAGTTATCTTCTTCTCAGATAATGGGGGAGTAGAGTGGTATAATTTCTCTGATAATGGGATATTAAGAGGTATTAAAGGAGACTTCTTTGAGGGTGGAATAAGAGTACCATTTACTATGCAATGGCCAAAAAAAATAAAACCTGGTACTACATATGATAAACCTATTATTGCTTTAGATGTATTTGCTACTGTGGCATCTGCTGCATCTGCAGAAAAGTATATAAAAAATGAGATTGATGGTGTAGATCTATTACCATATATAACTGGTAAAAAATCTGGTTTACCTCACGAATATTTATACTGGAAGAATCCAGATAAAGAGATTGATGTTGTAAGAGATGAGAGATATAAATATCTTAGAATTAAAAGTGATGAGTATATCTTTGATTTGAAGAATGATATAAGTGAAGAAACAAATATTATTGATTCATCAAAACCTATCTATGACAGACTTAAATCTCAATTTAAAGAATGGGAGAAAGACATGATAGATCCCGTTTTTTTAGATTTAGGTAGTGGAAAAGAATATAATAAGCTTAATCCTGATAGGTGGTTTACTTCTAGTCAAGAGAAACAGTAACAGGCCATCCCTCAAATTGTTTAGATTCATTTAAACTTACATCCACATACCTCGGCCAACATTCAAATGTTACTTTATTTTCAATTTTATCAAATTTAATTACCCCATATCCAGCGCCATTTGAGTTAGTATCTGGATTTGCATATGCGTGCATAGTAATCTTATTATCAAATCCATCTTTATACCTTCCTGTCCATGGTAAAAGATTATTACCATTAACACCACCCATTTCGTTTTCTGGCCACCACCACCTACTATAATAATTATTTACTATTGCAGGAACTACAAATGCCCAAGGTCCATCTTCATATTCTTTAATTCCATGATGAATTACAGTTGGTAGATGTTGGTCTCCTGCAATATGGACAGCATTTGCATTTTTTATAAGCTCAAGAGCCTTATTTCTTCCTTTTTGAGGCCAACCGTTAGAGTCTAGGTCAGCATGAAGTCTATTCTCTTTTTTACCATGAAGATGGGCGCCCCCACAAAATCCAGTCTGTGATAAAACAGCCTTCATATTAGAGTTATTTTTGTTGTTTCCCCATTCTTCTAAAAAATTAAGTTGTCTTTCTCCAAGAAGTACAAGGTTATCTAAATCTATTGAACTGGGGTCATATTCAGGGTTTCTTATATGGTCTGGCCTTGGTCCCTGTTGAGGTATTTTTCCATTAGGTCCCGATTTAAATTTACGATCTTCTATAATTGCAAAATCTACTCCTCCAAGTATAAGATTAGTATAATAAACACTTATTCCTTGTTCAATTGGTGTGTTGTCATATGGATCTGGGAGGTGATTAGTTTGAGCTCTTTCTACCATTTTAACGTACTCATTATGATAAAAATAACCACCATCATTTCCTGCTGGCGATGACGC
>NZVP01000054.1 GCA_002697405.1 Flammeovirgaceae bacterium | reverse complement strand
AAAAAGGTTATTAAAATACAATCTTAAAATGACAACAATATCAAGAGGAATTCCAATTGGTGGAGAAATTGAATATGCAGATGAAATTACTCTTGGAAAGAGTATCTCTTCAAGAATAAATTATAATTTAGAATCATGAATAATCTAGAATCAAAAAGATTACAAAAAGTTGAGGAATCATCAACGCTGGCTATGGCAGCTCTTGCCAGAGAATACAAAGCTAAAGGAGTAGATGTTATTAGCCTAAGTTTAGGAGAGCCTGACTTCAAAACACCAACCCATATATGTGAAGGAGCTAAAAGATCAATTGATTCGGGAAAATTTTTCTCATACCCACCAGTTCCTGGTTATTTAGACTTGAGAGAAGCAATTTCTGAAAAATTTAAAAATGAAAATAATTTAAATTATAGTCCAAAAGAAATAATTGTTTCTAATGGAGTAAAACATTCAATTACAAATGTTATGTTTTCTATTCTTAATCCAGGTGATGAAGTTATTGTTTTCGCTCCTTTCTGGGTAAGTTATTCTGCCATTATAACTTTGGCAGATGGGATACCAAAATATATAAACACCACAATCAAAAATGATTTTAAACCGACACCAGAACAATTAAAAAAAGCAATTACAGATAAGACAAAGGCAATAATATTTAGTTCTCCGTGTAATCCGACTGGTACTGTTTTCACAAAATCAGATTTAGAGGATTATAGGAAAATACTAATTGAACATCCAGAAATAATAATTATTTCAGATGAAATTTACGAACATATAAACTTTACTGATGAGCATGTAAGTATAGGTTCTTTAGAGGGCATGAATAATAGAACTATTACTTTAAATGGGTTTTCAAAAGGATTTGCAATGACAGGATGGAGATTGGGATATATTGGAGCCCCATCAGAAATTGCAAAATCAATCAATAAAATGCAAGGTCAAACTACATCTGCTAATTGTTCTATAGCACAGAGAGCAGGGTTAGTTGCACTCAAAGGAGGTAATGAATGTGCCTTAGATATGAAAAAAGAATACTTTAAAAGAAGAAATATTATCTATGATTTATTATCTAAAATTGAAAAAATAAAAATAAATAAACCTCAAGGAGCTTTCTATTTTTTCCCAGAAATTACAAATTATATTGGGAATAAAACTGAGGATGGAAAAGTTATTAACAGCGCAAATGAACTTGCACTATATCTTCTTGAAGATGCAAAAGTTTCGTTAGTTCCTGGTGAAGATTTTGGTGCTCCTAATTGTATAAGAATATCTTACGCAGCAAGTGAAAATGAATTAATTGAAGCTACTCAACGACTTGAAATATCTTTAAGAAAGTTGTCCTAATGAAAATCAATAAAGTCTTTGAAAAAATCAAAGGAAAAAAAATTATAATCATAGGTGACTCTATGGTAGACTCATATGTTTTAGGAGAAATTAATAGAAATTCTCCTGAGGCACCCGTTCCCATAGTAGATGTAAAACAGGAAGACACGAAACTTGGAGGGGCAGCTAATGTTGCTTTAAATATTCAAAGTCTTGGAATGGAACCGATTTTATGCTCTGTAATTGGAGATGATAAAGACGGTGAAAACTTTTTAAAATTATGTAAAAAAAATAATTTAGATACCACGGGAATAATTATTGATTACAATAGAAAAACAACAAATAAAAAAAGGGTTATTGTTAATAAAAAACACATATTAAGAATTGATAACGAAGAAACAAATTATATAGAACCTGAAATAAGAGAAAAGTTTGTGAATAATATTGAGAAATTGATTTCAAATAATAAAATAATAATTTTTCAGGATTATGATAAAGGAGTAATAAGCAAGGAATTAATTGAAGAAATAAATAAGATTGATCATTTATTTATTGCAGTAGATCCTAAAAAAAGAAATTTTTTTGAATACAAAAATGTGGATCTGTTTAAACCAAATCTAAGTGAAATGCTTAATGCATTTAATTCAAAAGATGATTCAATAAAAAATCTAAATACTATTTCTGATGAATTGAAGTCAAAAAATAATATTAAAAACCTTATGATAACTCTTTCGGATAATGGATTATTAATTAATAATGATGCAGGATTTATTCATAATAAAATTGAAAATAAAAAAATAATTGATGTATCTGGCGCAGGAGATACAGTGATATCTTTAGCTACAATTCTATTTTATCTAAAATTACCTGAAAAATTTATTGCTGAAATGTGTAATCTAGCTGGTGGAATAACCTGTATGAGCTCTGGAGTTAGTGCAATTAATCTTAAAGAGCTTACAGAAAATGCAGAAAGAAATAATTTAGATGTATATCTTTGAATAAAATTAATATCTAATGAATATTATATTATTTGGACCTCCAGGAGCGGGAAAAGGGACTCAAAGTGACAAAATAATTGAAAAATATAAGCTTAGTCACCTTTCTACTGGTGATTTATTTAGAATGCATTTAGGGAATAGTACGCCGCTAGGTATTGAAGCTAAAAAGTATATGGATGAGGGGAACCTTGTTCCAGATTCTGTTGTTATAAATATGGTAAAAGAAGAAATAGAAAATAATCACGAAAGTAAAGGATTTATTTTTGATGGGTTTCCAAGAACAGTAAATCAAGCTATTGCGCTTGATAATATGCTAAAAGAAAAATCTTTATCTATAGATAATCTAATTTCATTAGAAGTTGATGATAATGAATTAATTTCTAGAATTAAAAAAAGAGCACTAGTCTCTGGAAGAGTTGATGATCAAAGTGAGGAAAAAATTAATAATAGAATTAAAGTCTATAAAGAAGAAACAATACCTGTTTTAAATCATTATAAAAAACTCAATAAACACATCCCAATTAATGGAGTTGGTTCAATTGATGAAATTTTTGGATTAATTATTTCAAAAATTGAGGAAAAATGAGCAACCCAAATTTTATTGACCATATAAAAATTTTCTGTAAATCGGGAAATGGAGGAAGTGGATCATCCAGTTTTAGAAGAGAAAAATTTGTACCAAAAGGAGGTCCAGATGGTGGAGACGGTGGTAAAGGAGGTGATATTATTTTAAAAGGTAATAGTCAACTTTGGACTCTACTACACTTAAGGTATACAAAACATTTAAAGGCGGAAAATGGAGAAAATGGTCAAGGTTCAAAAAAGCATGGAAAAAATGGAAAAGATATTATTATTGAAGTACCCCTTGGAACCATAGCTAAATCTGAAGAAAATGATAATAATTATCTAGAAATTTTAAATCATGATGAGGAAAAAGTTTTACTTAAAGGTGGTATTGGTGGTTTAGGGAATGTTCATTTTAAATCATCTACAAAACAAGCTCCTCATTATAGCCAGCCAGGAATAAAGGGAATTGAAGAGTGGATTAATCTTGAACTTAAAGTTTTAGCAGATGTTGGGTTAGTTGGTTTCCCAAATGCAGGAAAATCAACTTTATTGTCTTCTATATCAAAAGCAAAACCAAAAATTGGGGATTACCCTTTTACGACTCTCACTCCGAACCTTGGAGTGGTCCCTTTTAAAGATAATTTATCATTTATAATGGCTGATATACCTGGAATTATTGAAGGAGCATCAAAAGGTAAGGGACTTGGAATTCGGTTTTTAAGACATATAGAAAGAAATTCAATACTATTGTTTATGATTCCAATTGAATCAGATATAGAAAAAGAATTTAAACTATTACATAAAGAACTTAAAAATTATAATAAAGAACTTTTAGAAAAAAAAATAATAATTGCCATAACTAAATCAGATTTAGTTACAGAAGAGGAACTTAATAAGCTAAAAATAAATTTAGATGAAGAAATAATAAAAATTTCAAGTGTAACAGGATATGGGCTAGAAAAACTAAAGGGTGCTATTTGGAATAAAATAAATTTAAATAATTAATACTAGTCAAAATGGCATAAAGTATCTTTGGCAAACTTTTTGCAAATACCTTTAATATGAATAAAAAGAAATCAAAAAAAGTTACTGATTCAAAAAAGTCAGATAAATCCAAAAACTTAAATGTTGAATTACAGGAGACCAAAGATAAATATTTGAGACTATACTCCGAATTCGAAAATTTTAGAAGAAGGACATCAAAAGAAAAAATTGATATGATTGATTCAGCAAATAAAGAGCTTCTATCTGATATACTTCCTGTAATTGATGACTTTGAAAGAGCATCAAAATCAATCAAAAAAGAAAATGAATCTGATTTAGAAGGTTATAATTTAATTTATCAAAAATTGATTAATACTTTAGAAAAATATAACGTCAAAAAAATGGAAATTAAAGAAGGAGATGATTTTGACTCAGAATACCATGAAGCTATTACAAGTACTCCCTCTGAAAAAAAGTATAAAGGCAAAATAATTGATGTGATAGAAAATGGATACCATGTTGGCGATAGTATTCTTCGATTTGCTAAAGTTGTAACTGGATCATAATGTCTAAAAGAGATTTTTACGAAATTTTAGGGGTAAATAAATCTTCTTCACAAGAAGAAATTAAAAAAGCATATAGGAAAGTTGCTATAAAATATCATCCTGATAAAAATCCTGACGACAAAGCTGCTGAAGAAAAGTTTAAAGAAGCTGCTGAAGCTTATGAAGTATTAAGTAATCCAGAAAAAAAACAAAAATATGATAGATTTGGTCATGATGGGTTAAGAGGTGGTCCAGGTGGGTTCTCCGGCGGAGGCATGAATGTTGAGGATATATTTGAACAGTTTGGTGATATTTTTGGTGGAGGAAGTCCATTTGATAGTTTCTTTGGTGGAGGAAGTACAAGACAAAGAAATAAAGGAACCAATTTAAGAATCAAATTAAAGCTAACNATTCAAGAAATAGCTACNGGNATTGAAAAGAAGATAAAAGTTAAAAGATTAGTTACGGCACCTGGAGTAACNTTCAAAACTTGTAATGTTTGTAATGGTACCGGAAAAGTGAGNAAAGTTGTGAATACTATGTTAGGTCAAATGGTTTCATCCTCAGTTTGTTACCAGTGTAATGGATCAGGNAAAATAATTGATAATAAACCTCCAGGAGTTGATAGTACTGGCTTACATTTTAAAGAAGAAATTTTAAAAATTAATATTCCATCTGGTGTAGGAGATGGTATGCAATTATCAATGACTGGTAAAGGAAATGANTCTCCAGGAGGAGGAATATCAGGAGATTTACTGATTTTGATTGAAGAAAAAGACGATGATAATTTTAAAAGAGATGGCAATAATGTAGTTTATGATTTATATATAAACTTTGTTGATGCAGCAATGGGAGATGAACTTGAAGTNCCAACACTTGATGGAAAAGTAAAAATTAAAATTCCACCAGGAACTCAAAGCGGAAAAATATTTAGATTGAGAGGAAAAGGAATTAAAGATATAAATACATCTNTTGTAGGTGATCAATTAATTCATGTTAATATATGGACACCAAAAAAGTTATCATCTGANGAAGAAAAATTATTAACTCAATTAAANAAATCAAAAAACTTTAAACCAAATCCAGGGAAATCTGAAAAAGGATTTTTTGATAGAGTCCGAGACTTCATGAGTTAATTTTATTTAGATTTATATCTANTAAAATTAATTAAATTGAATATTTCAANTAANCAAAAGGAACTAAGATGGCTTGTAATTATTACACTTCTAGTGTTTACTTTCTCATTAGTATATTTCTCTAATCTTATAATTAATGAAATAAAAGAAAGAGAGATAAAGACTATTGAAAGGTATTCAAAATTTATTGAGCTAGTTGCAAATTCTGAAATAGAATCTATTAATTTTTTTGTTGATGATATTTTAATTGAAAATAATTCAATACCAATAATTGTTACAGATAAAAATGGCANAATCTTAGAACATAAAAATTTAACAAAAGACAATAATAAAATTACTGAGTCATTTCTAAATGAAGAGTTAAATTCAATGCGGAAGAGATACTCACCTATTAAAATAAATATTTTTAACCAAGAAGGAAAAGAGGTTGATCATCAGCTTGTTTATTATAATAATTCTAAGATTCTNAATTTACTAATTATTGCTCCGTATTTTATATTAACATTAACTTCTCTAATTCTATTAAGTATTTATTTGATATCATTTTACTCAAATAAATCCGAAAAAGATAGATTGTGGACAGGTTTAGCAAAAGAAACTGCTCATCAATTAGGTACTCCTCTATCTTCATTAATTGGNTGGAATGAATATTTAAAATCAAAAAGTAAGATTGATAAAAATTATATAAGTAAAGAAATTGATAAAGANCTTAATAGGCTNAAAATTATTACTGATAGATTTTCAACAATTGGATCTAAACCTTCATTAAGTGATAATAATCTTAAGGAAACAATTATTNAANCAATTGAATATCTTAAAACAAGAGTGTCTCCNGGTATTAAGACAAANTTAGATTTAAAAAGAGTTNATTATTATTTTAATCGTCAGTTATTTGGATGGGTTATTGAAAATTTATATAAAAATTCAGTTGATGCAATTGGCAAAAAAGGAACTGTGAAAATCAAACTTTTNGAAAATAGNAAATATGTAATAATTGATTTTATNGATGANGGANTAGGAATAAAAAAGTCAAATTTTACAAAAATTTTCAAACCAGGGTATACTACCAAAAAAAGAGGATGGGGTTTAGGTTTAACATTAGTTTACAGGATTATATCTGATTATCATAAAGGAAAAATATTTGTTAAAAACTCATTAAAAAACATAAATACAACAATTAGAATNGAATTTAAAAAAAGTTCATAATATCTTGATGTATGACTTTGTTAAATTGTATTTATAATTTAATTTCGCAGTACTAGAATTTTTAATTAAAATACCTTATAAAAATCATGTCAAATTCAGGAAAAGTAACCGCTGTAATTGGTCCAGTAGTTGATGTATCTTTTGAAGATTCCAACTTGCCAAAAATTCTNAATGCACTAGAAATTAATAAAGATGATGGNTCAACNTTAGTTCTAGAAGTTCAACAACATTTAGGTGAAGATACAGTTAGAACTATATCNATGTCTGGTACTGAGGGTTTAAAGAGAGGAATGCCTGTTAAAGATTTAGGTCAACCAATTTCAATGCCAATTGGAGATNATATTAAAGGAAGATTATTTAATGTAGTAGGCTCTGCAATTGATGGGATTGAAGATCCAAAGACAAAAGATAGATTACCAATTCACAGNGATGCTCCAAAATTTGAAGATTTATCTACATCTGCTGAAGTTCTTTATACTGGTATTAAAGTAATTGATTTGATTGAGCCTTATAATAAAGGTGGNAAAATNGGTTTATTTGGAGGTGCTGGTGTTGGTAAAACAGTACTCATTCAAGAACTAATTAATAATATTGCAAAAGCATACTCTGGTTTATCTGTTTTTGCAGGTGTAGGAGAAAGAACTAGAGAGGGTAACGACCTCTTAAGAGAAATGATTGAAGCAGGTATCGTAGATTACGGTGAAAAATTTAGAGAATCAATGGAAAAAGGTTCTTGGGATTTATCAAAAGTAGATAGAAAAAAATTAAAAGATTCTAAAGCGGCTTTCGTTTTTGGACAAATGAATGAACCTCCTGGTGCTAGAGCTAGGGTTGCTTTATCCGGTTTAACACTTGCCGAATACTTTAGAGATGGAGATGGAAAAGGCCAAGGAAGAGATATCCTTTTCTTTATAGATAATATTTTCAGATTCACCCAAGCTGGCTCTGAAGTATCTGCACTTTTAGGTAGGATGCCATCAGCTGTGGGTTATCAACCTACTTTAGCTACTGAAATGGGAGCTATGCAAGAAAGGATTACTTCNACAAANAAGGGNTCTATTACATCTGTTCAAGCNGTATACGTTCCAGCNGATGATTTAACTGATCCAGCACCAGCTACCACATTTGCACATTTAGATGCACAAAGTGTTCTTTCAAGAAAATTAGCATCAATTGGAATTTATCCTTCCATTGACCCTCTAGAATCTTCATCAAGAATTCTAACTGAAGAAGTNGTTGGTTCAGAGCATTACAATTGTGCTCAAAGAGTAAAAGAATTATTACAGAGATATAAAGAGTTACAAGATATCATTGCAATTCTTGGTATGGATGAATTATCTGAGGAAGATAAGCTTGTTGTACAAAGAGCAAGGAGAGTNCAAAGGTTTTTATCGCAACCTTTTCATGTTGCTGAACCATTTACAGGTGTTAAAGGTGAACTTGTTGATATAAAAGATACAATAAAAGGCTTTAATATGATTATGGATGGTGAATTAGATCATTTACCTGAATCAGCATTTAATCTAAAGGGGACAATTGAACAAGCTATCGAAGCTGGTGAAAAGTTATTAGAGGAAGTAAAACAATCTTAATATGTTTTTAGAAATTTTATCTGCAGAAGAAAAAATATTCAGCGGAGAGGTGGAATCTGTGATTTTACCTGGCTCAAGTGGGCAGTTTCAAATATTAAATAATCACGCTCCTATTATAAGCTCATTAAAAAAGGGCGAAATTATATATAAAGAGAACTCAAAAGATAATACATTGGCTGTAAATGGTGGCATTGTAGAAGTTCTTGATAACAAAGTCAGTGCTTTAATTGAAAAATAACTGACATTCTGTCATATTATATTATTGGCATAATTCTTGTGATAATAGTAGTAACATTTAAATAATAAAATTATGAGTAAAATAATTGGAATAGATTTAGGAACTACAAATTCATGTGTTTCTGTAATGGAGGGTAATGAACCAGTGGTTATACCTAATAGTGAAGGAAAAAGAACAACCCCATCTATTGTTGCATTTCTTGATGAGGGAAAAGGCGAAAGAAAAGTTGGAGATCCTGCCAAAAGACAGGCTATAACTAATCCTAAGAATACTATAAATTCTGTTAAAAGATTCATGGGTAAAAAATTTTCTGATATAAAAGAAGAAAAAAGAAATTTAGCTTACGATGTAGATAAAGGAACAAACGATACTGTTCGAGTAAAAATTGGTTCAAGAAAATATACCCCTCAAGAAATTTCTGCTATGATTTTGCAAAAAATGAAGTCTACCGCAGAAGATTACTTAGGCTCTGAAGTTAAAGAAGCTGTTATAACTGTNCCAGCATATTTCAATGACTCAGAAAGACAAGCAACCAAAGAAGCAGGAACAATTGCTGGACTTGATGTTAAAAGAATAATTAATGAACCTACAGCAGCTGCTCTGGCTTATGGACTTGATAAAAAGGATAAAGACTTAAAAATTGCAGTATATGATCTAGGNGGTGGAACATTTGATATCTCAATTCTAGAGCTAGGAGATGGTGTTTTTGAAGTAAAATCAACTAATGGAGATGTTCATTTAGGTGGAGATGATTTTGATAGTGTTTTAATTGACTGGCTAGCAGATGAGTTTAATAAAGATGAGGGAATTGATCTAAGAAAAGATCCTATGGCATTACAAAGACTAAANGAGGGTGCTGAGAAGGCAAAGATAGAATTATCTAGTTCTTCATCAACTGAAATTAACCTCCCATATATAATGCCTGTAGATGGTGTTCCTAAGCATTTAGTTAAAACTTTANCTCGATCAAAATTTGAACAACTNACTCAAAAATTGGTTGAAAGGACNCTTGAACCATGTCAAAAAGCATTAAAAGATGCGAAGATGAGTGTTAATGATATTGATGAGATCATATTAGTTGGTGGTTCTACAAGGATTCCTAAAATTCAGGAAGAAGTAGAGAAATTCTTTAAAAAGAAACCATCAAAAGGAGTTAATCCAGATGAAGTAGTAGCAGTTGGAGCTGCTATTCAAGGTGGTGTATTAACAGGTGAAGTAAAGGATGTCCTATTACTTGATGTTACACCTCTATCACTTGGAATAGAAACATTAAATGGAGTGTTTACNAAATTAATTGAATCAAATACTACAATTCCTACAAAAAAATCTGAGACATTCTCAACAGCTGCTGATAACCAACCTGCTGTAGAAATTCATGTTTTACAGGGTGAGAGACCAATGGCTAAAGATAATAAGACAATTGGAAGATTTCATTTAGATGGAATCCCTCCAGCACCAAGAGGAGTACCGCAAATTGAAGTAACCTTTGATATTGATGCTAATGGAATATTGAATGTATCAGCCAAAGATAAAGGAACAGGGAAAGAACAAAATATAAGAATTGAAGCATCTTCTGGATTAACTGAAGAAGAAATCAATAAGATGAAAGATGAAGCTAAAGCTAATGAGGAGACTGATAAGAAAGAAAGAGAAAAGGTTGACAAATTGAATACCGCTGATGGTTTGATNTTTCAAACTGAAAAGCAATTGAAAGAATTTGGGGAAAAATTATCTGAACCTAACAAAAAATCAATCGAAGATTCATTAGAAAAGCTAAAAGNAATTCATAAAGAACAAAAAATTGATGAAATTGATGGTGCTGTAGAAGCCTTAAATAAGTCTTGGGAAGCTGCAAGTCAAGAAATGTANAAAGCTACTCAAGAACAACAAGCACAAGNCACTGAAAATGATCCTTCTGCTAAATCAGATAATCCAAAAAGTAAAGATGGTGATGATATATCAGATGTTGATTTTGAAGAAGTTAAAGACGATAAGAAATAATATTTCTTTTTGTTAGATATTAATAGTTGCAATTTCCTGGAGTTCTAGGAAAAGGAATTACATCTCTAATGTTTTTCATCCCCGTAATGAATTGAACTAACCTTTCTAATCCTAAACCGAAACCAGAATGGATAACTGAACCAAATCTTCGTGTATCAAGATACCAACTAAGATCTTCTTTTGATATATCCATTTCATCCATTCTATTTGATAACTTATCCAACCTTTCTTCTCTTTGAGAACCACCAATAATTTCACCAACNGAAGGAAAAAGAACGTCCATTGCCGCAACAGTTTTTTCATCATCATTTGATCTCATATAAAATGCNTTNATTTTTTTNGGNTAATCTCTNACAATAACNGGATTTTTAAAATGNTTTTCNACTANATATCTTTCGTGTTCAGANTGAAANTCAATNCCCCANTCNTCAACTTTANATTCAAATTTATTTTTTTTATTAGGCTTTGAGTTTNTAAGTATNTCGAATGCTTCAGTGTATGTTATNCTATCAAATTTTTTNTTCAAAATACNAGATAANCTTTCANTTAGNGGAATTTCATTTCTTTGAATCTGAGGTAAAGATTTTTCTTCATTAATCTCTAAATTTTGAAGAAAAACAAGATCATCTTCACAATTTTCAAGAATATACTTTATTACATATTTTAACATATCCTCAGCTAAGTCNATATTATCATTNATATCATAGAAAGCCATTTCAGGCTCTATCATCCAAAATTCAGCAAGATGTTTTGAAGTATTTGAATTCTCAGCACGAAATGTAGGACCAAATGTATATACTTCGGATAGAGCTAAAGCACCTAATTCAGCATTTAACTGTCCAGAAACTGTTAGATTAACTGGTTTTGAGAAAAAGTCATTTTTNAAATCTAAATTTTTATCNTTTAAATCAAGCGANGTTACTTTAAACATTTCACCTGCGCCTTCTGCATCAGAAGAAGTTATAATTGGAGTATGAATATTAAAAAACCCTCTATCATTAAAAAATTTATGGATAGAATAAATTATTGAATGCCTNATTCTNAAAATAGAACTAAATGTATTAGTCCTTGGTCTTAAATGAGCAACTTCTCTTAAAAATTCAAAAGTATGTCTTTTTGGTTGAATTGGATATTCTTCTGGATCAGATTTACCTAANATATCTACTTTAGAAGCTATAATTTCAAATTGTTGATTTTTACCTTCACTTTTTANAAGTTTTCCAGTTATTGAAAGAGATGACCCTGTTGTTATTTCATCTAAAAATAGTTCATCAAAATTATTCATATCAAAAACAACTTGGAGACTATTAATAGTAGAACCGTCATTTAATGAAACAAATGAAACATTTTTACTCTGTCTCTTAGTTCTAACCCAACCACTAATAAGGATTTCAGAATCATAATGACTCTCATTTATAGAAATAATTTTTGTTCTTTTTAGGCTCATACTAAATAAGTGGTAAAAAAAGTATAATTTAATCTTATTTCAAAGAATAGAGTAATTATAATAAATTTGTAATTGAAATATTTTTTTTAAATGCAAAAGTTAGAACTAAGACAAAATCAGTCTCAAAAGCTTTCTCCTCAACAGATTCAATTTATTAAGCTTTTACAATTATCTAATTCAAATATTGAATCCGAGATAAAAAAAGAAATTGAGGAGAATCCAGCATTAGAAGAAAATGAAAAAAATGATTCTTTAGAACTAAATAATAATGATAATTATAACTATTATCAAAAATCAAATAATGATAATTCAAATTATAGTAGAGAATCAAATATTTCTAATATTGAATCATTTAGAGAAAATCTATTAGCACAGCTAAATTTTCTAAAACTAGATAAAAACCAAAAAATAATAGCCAATCAAATTATAGGAACATTAGATAATGATGGATATTTGAGAAGGGATATTGAATCAATAGTTGATGATATAGCATTTTCTGAAAATATTGAGTTTCAAAATAATGAAATTGAAAATGTATTATTAAAAATTCAAAAGTTAGAACCAGCGGGAATTGCTGCTAGAAATCTAGAAGAGTGTCTTTTACTTCAAATCAACTCAATATCTGATCCAGTAAAAGAACAAGTCTTAGCCAAAAAAATTATTTCTGAGAGCTTTAAAGAGTTTAAAAATAAAAAGTTTGATCTTATTTATCAAAAGCATGATCTCTCAAAAAAAGAAATAAATAAAGCATTTGACTATATTAAATCTTTAAACCCCAAACCTTCAGGAGGATTAGAAGATTCAAATATCACAGAGTTTTTAATTCCTGATTTTATAGTTAAAAAAAATAATAATGAATTTGATGTTGATTTAGCATCTGGAAACAAACCATTAAATATTAATAAAAATTATTTTTCTATTTATGAAGAATTGAAAAATAAAAAAAATAAAGACAGTGAGGCTAAGGAATCTTTTGAATTTGTTAAAAATAAATTAGAAAAAGCACAGTGGTTTGTTGAGGCACTAAATCAAAGAAATAATACTTTACTAAAAACCATGAATACAATAGTTAATATTCAAGAAAAATTCTTTGATGATGGAGATGAAAATGATTTAAAGCCAATGATTTTAAAAGATATAGCTGAAATTATTAAGATGGATATTTCAACAGTAAGTAGAATTGTGAAAAGTAAAAATGTTCAAACTGATTATGGAATTTTTCCTTTAAGATATTTTTTCTCTGAATCAACAATTAAAAAAGGTGATGATTTAGTAAGTAGCAAAGTTGTAAAAAACTATCTTCTAAAATTAATAGAAGATGAAGATAAATCATCTCCATACTCGGATGATAAAATCGAGAAGTTATTAAATGATAAAGGTTATAATGTTGCTCGAAGAACAGTAGCTAAATATAGAGAACAACTTGATATTCCAGTGGCAAGATTAAGAAAAGAGTATTAAAAAACAGAAAAGGATACTCCAATCTTATTTATATTAGGATTGACTAATTCATACATTGGAAGTGAATCATCATCAAATAAATTAGATAAATACCTTTTATAGTATAAATGAAAATTTCCTACACCTATCTGGAAAGATATCCCGTATTTCAGATCATTAAGTCCAAAATCTTTCTTCATTTTAGTAAGACTAGATGTGTTATTAATGGTTTGTTTTAATTTGGTAGAAGAATTTAATAGGAGCCCTATTTCCCCTCCAAAACCAATAAAAAATCTTCTTTTATCGTAGGATCCCGATCCAAAGTAGTATCTTAAATCAATAGGTATTACTAAGTATGTTGCTTTTAATGAATTTTTATCTGGAGAAAAAGAGAGTGTATCAATAATAATGTTTCTGTTTCCATCAACATCAAAAGTTTCAGAAAGAATAACATCATTAGAAAATGATAATCTATCATTTGAAATTCCAATCCCAGGGTTAAATGAAAAATCATCACTTAGAAATAAAGGCTTTGAATAATATATATCTAATGACCTTGATGGAAAAACATCAG
>NZVP01000053.1 GCA_002697405.1 Flammeovirgaceae bacterium | reverse complement strand
CTAGACAAAATAGGGTAGAAAATGAAAGAAAAAATAATTCTATTGAGCAACTAATTAAAGTTTTAGATCAAGATTTATTGCAAATTGAAAATTTTATTATTTTACAACAAATGTCTCTTGAGAGTAGTGATAAATTATATGATAATATAAGATATAATGAGAAGCTATCTGAAGATAAGATAATTTATAATATATCATCAGTTGGAAGAGCACTTAAATCTTTTTTTCCACAAGAAGGGATTTTTAATCAACTTATTAGTTCTGATCTTATAAAAAGAATTCAATCTGAAACCTTAAAATCAAGATTATTTAAATTATTTAATGAGGATTTAAAGAGACATGATGTACATACTAAAGAATACGATAATTTTTTTCTTTCATTTAATTATAAGTTATCAGAAAAGTTTTTTTTAGAACATAATTGGAAAACAGATGCAACTGATGTAAATCAAATAGAGATATTGAGATATAGATTTAATGAATCATACTATAATAGCGATGAGTTTTTTGGAAATTTAATTGAAGCTAGAAAAAATATTTCNGCTTATTTAACTGAGTTAAAGCAATTAAAAACTAAGTATTCAGATTTAAAATCCCTTTGTATTGATGAGGTTANTAAATAAAATTTTTATAGATAAAATTAATATCTCAATTTTTGANTTTGATCTAAAATATGTTATAAAATTTGAATTAAGAGGACTCGAACAAACATATAAAGTTGATAAACTGGAATTTGACAGTGTCTCTGAATTAGAGTCCAAGTTAAAATCAATTAATATTCAATCAATTAAAAATAGATTTACTGAAATGTCAGATGACTTAAAAAAAATGTATAATTAATTAAACATTTTAATAATGAAGTCGTTTTTCAATTGTGAGAAAATATTTATTTCTATATTTATTAATTTCCTGTTCACAAGTTGAAGATGCTCTTCAAGATAGCTCAATAATTAGAGAAGAGTATTTTGTNAAATTTAAAAAAATATCTGGTAATGGAATTATAACTGATAGACATAGTTGCTTAGGTAGAAATGAGTTATTAACATGTGAACTCCAGTCTAANAATTATGCNAAGGGATCTATTATTGAAGTTTGGGCTTTCCCTTCTAATGGTTATAATTTTATTGGCTGGAAAGGAAGTTATGACACAAATGAAAACCCATTAATAGTACNTGTTGATTCTGAAAAAGAGATAATTGCAGAGTTTTCAAATTAATTTTTAATATATAATTCTAGATAATTAATTACNGNTATTCAAAAAAGTAATTTATGATAATTTTAATCTTCATAATTGTATAAATTATACTTTTATAAATTTATTTCGTGATTAAAAAACCATTTATAGTTTATCAGTCTTCAGCTGGATCTGGGAAGACCTATACATTAGCTAAAAATTATATTAGATTATCTCTTAAGAATAAAAATTATTTTAAGAAAATATTAGCTGTCACTTTTACAAACAAAGCAGCTGAAGAAATGAAAATNAGAATTTTAGAGATGATAGACTCTATTTCTAATGGAGANGANAAAGATCTTATTTTAGANTATTCTAAATACTATAAAATTTCTCCTGAGGAAATAATATCAAGATCTGAAAACTTAAAATCTAATATTCTTCATAATTACTCTTATTTCTTAATCACTACCATTGATACCTTCTTTTATTCTATCATTCAATCNTTTACTAGAGATTTAAAGTTTAAAGGGAAATTTAATATAGAGATGGATGTTGATATGGTAATTAATGAAGTAGTTAAAAATTTTATATCAAAAATTAAGAAAGGATCTGAAATTTCAAAATGGTTAATTGACTTTTCAAAAGAAAAAATATTTCAAGGGAAGGACTTCATGATCGATGTTGAATTAAAGAAAATGACAAGAAATTTATTTAGTGAAGACTTTAAATCATTGGAAGATAAACTACCACNAAAGGATTTTTCAAAAAAAATTAAACTTATAAAAAAAGAAGTTTTTGAAGTTAAGAAAAGATTTGAAAAAAAAATCTCATCTAACTCTTCTGNAATCTATGAGATAATTTTAAAGAATAATTTTTCAATTAATGATTTTAGTTATGGGAAAAGNGGAGTTATGGGATTTATTAAAAATTCTACAGAAGGTATTATCAGATATCCTGGAACAAGAGTATTTAGCTGTCGAGATAATATAGAGGCATGGGTAACTAAAAAACAAAAAAATAGAGATGATGTAGTTTCATTAATTAACACTGATTTGTTAGATAAATTAAAAAATCTTCTAAAAATCTTTGAAAAAGATTATCCAAAGTATAACACATCAAATGAAATAATTAGTAATATTTATGCATATGGCATTTTAGNTGAGTTGCAAAANTCTTTAAGGGATTATAGAGATGAGAATGAGGTTATTTTAATTTCAGATATTTCTGAACTTTTATATCAAGTGATTAAAGATGAAAGTATACCTTTCGTTTTTGAAAAAGTAGGTAATAAAATCAATCATTTTTTAATTGATGAATTTCAGGATACAAGTCATTTTCAATGGAAAAACTTTAGTGCATTGATTAGAGAAACTCTTGCTTCTGGTAATGAAAATATAATTGTTGGTGATNTAAAGCAAAGTATTTATAGGTGGAGAGGTTCAGATTCTCAAATATTAAATAATGATATTTTTAATGACATTCAACCTGAATTATTTGAGATAAATAAATTAAAAACTAATTGGAGAAGTGGAGATGCTATAGTAGGCTTTAATAATAATGTATTTGTTGATATATATAAGCATTTTAATGATANAGGTATTAAAACACATTTACAGAAAATTTATAATGCTGATATGTCACAAACTGCTAGAAGTGATATGAAAGGAAAAGGTTATGTTGAAGTTATNTTTGATGATAGTNAAAATCAAAANGAATCTGCAAGTGAGTATACAATTAANTCNATAAAAAAAATTCAAGATAAAGGNTATAAAGCNNGNGATATTGGAATTATTGTAAGAGATAANAATGANGCNAAAGTTATTGCTNANNCATTAATTTTAGAATCACANAAATCNAATGAATATNATTTNAATCATNTTTCNTCNGATGCNNTAGANATAAANTCTTCTCCTATTATTAATTTTCTTATTAGCATATTTAATTATTTTAAAAACCAAAAAGATAGATTGGCTATATCTGAAATTGTTCATTTCTACTATAGATACATATTAATTTCAAAAGATAATTCTCATTATTCTTTATCTAATGATGAAAAGATTAATTTATTACCTAAAGAGTTTAAAAATAAAATTTTTCAAATATCACGACTCCCTCTTTATGAATTAGTAGAAGAAATAGTGAGAATATTTAATCTAAATAAGCTCAATGATCAACTTCCTTATATTCAAGCTTTTATGGATCTTCTTTTGGAATATAAACAAACTAAAGGATCAAAAATATCCTCTTTTTTAGAATGGTGGGAAATTAATAAAAATAAAAAATTAAATATTACTGCTAAGTCTAATGCAATACAGCTAATAACTATTCATAAGTCAAAAGGATTAGAATTCGATCATGTTATTATTCCTTTTTTAAACTGGTCTTTAGATAATGATACAGGAGGAGGAAAAGAAAAAAATATGTGGGTAAATCTTAAAATTTTTAGTAAAAAGTTTGATATTCCCTATCCGATAAAATATAAGTCATCGAACCCTAAAACATTATATCCTGAATCATATGAGACTGAAAAAAAGAAGGCCTATGAGGATAATATTAATTTGATGTATGTTTCATTTACTAGACCTAAATTAGGGCTGTTTATTAGAGGTAATAGAACTTCAAATGATTTGAAAAATGTATCTAGTTTACTTTTCAGTTCACTTAATGATAAATTAATTAATAATTCATATTCGACAGGAATAATAAATAACAAAGAAAATCAACTAACATTAGAATCTCATAATTTAACAAAATTCCCTTCATACTCTTGGAAAGAGAGGGTAAAAGTTAAAATTTCATCAGATAAGGGAATTGATTTTAAAAATAATGAGAGAGGAAATAAGATTCATGATCTTATGTCATATATATATAGCTACAATGATATTAATTATGGAGTTAAAAAGGCACTCATAAAAAATATTATCACAAAAAATGAAAAATCTTATTTTGAAAAAACCATCAATAACTTATTGAAAAATAAGGATATAATGAATTATTATAATCCTAAATATAATTCATATAATGAAATTGAAATTTTAAATAATAATGGTGATGTTTTTCGATTAGATAGAGTTGTAGAGTTAGAAAATAATTCTGTTGCCGTAATTGACTATAAAACAGGTGAAGACAATACGGAAAAATATAAGAATCAAATTATGAATTATAAAGAGTTATTATCAAACATTTATAATGGCAAAGTATATGGTTTTATTTTATATGTAGATTTAAATAGGGTAGTTAAAATATAATGGGAAAAAGATTTTTTTTAGAGGAAGTTGTAGATTATACATTTAAGAAATATAAAGATTTCAGAAAATTATCTATTGTATTTCCAAATAGGAGAGCTGGGCTATATTTTCAAAAGGCTTTGTCAAAACAAAACAATAATATTTTATGGTCTCCCAAAGTTCAAACAATAGAAGATTTTGTGCAAGAACATGTAGATATTAAAATATCAGATGATATAACAGATCAAATTAAATTAAATTATTCATTATTTAATATTTTAGAAAAATATCAAAGTAAAGAATATAGAGTTTCTTTTGATGAGTTTTATTATTGGGGTCAGATACTTATTAAGGACTTTGATGATGTTGATTTGAGTTTAAAAAATGAAGATAAAATTTTTAAGCTTATTAAAAATCAGAAGGAAATTGAGGAATCTTTTAATTTTTTAGAAAAAGAAAATTATGAAAAAATAAGATCTTTTTGGGATAAGTTCTTTCCAAAAATGTCTATAAATCAAAAGAATTTTAATAGTACATGGAAAATTTTATTAGATGTCTATAATGATTATAAAAAGATTTTAATTAAAAATAAATTATCCTATAAGGGGCTAGTTTTTAAAGAGTTTTTAAAAAAAATAGACTCAGGAATTATTGATGAAAGTAGAGATTATTTATTTGTAGGCTTTAGTTATCTATCAAATTCTGAAAAAAAAATAATTCAATATTTTATTAATAATCAGGGTAGTATGGCTTTTTGGGATTATGATAAATATTATTTTAATGATTTTAAACAAGAGGCTGGGGATTCATTCAGAGATTTTAGTAAAGATAAAATTTTAGCATCTACCTTCCCTGATATTGTCCCAAATAATTTTATTTCAAGTAATAAGAAATTTGATTGTATAGGAATTGGTTCTCAGATTGGTCAGTGTAAAACTTTAGGTAATCTATTATCCAAAAATATTTTATCTAAAAATTTCGATCAAGATAAGGTTTTAGTGTTGTTACCTGATGAAAAATTATTATTGCCTGTTTTAAACTCAATTCCTGAAAAAATTAATAAAATAAATGTTACGATGGGATTAAATCTATCTGAAACCCCTTTATTTGATTTATTACAGCTTATAACTAAAATTCATAAGAACTTATCCATAAAAAACCTTGTGAAATCATATTACTTTGAAGATATAATCAATTTTATTTCACATCCATATATTTATCAATTTGACTCAGTTGCATTTGATGACTTTATATTTAGAATTAGAAAAAATAAGTTGATTTATATTGATCATGATAGTTTAAATAGTATCTCTGATATATTTAAAAATATTTTTATAAAAGATTCAATAGTAGACTCGTTAAAAAATATATGTCAAAGTCTATTTGAATGCTCAGAGGAAATGGGAAAATTAGATAGGGAGTACATCAAAGCTTTTCTTAAAATAATTAATAAAGTACATGAAATTCAAATTAAATTAAATTCCCTTGATAGTCAGTACAAACTTCTTAATCAAATTTTAAAGACAACAAGAATTCCTTTTTCAGGAGAACCTTTATCAGGTCTGCAAATAATGGGAGTTTTAGAGTCTCGAAACCTTGATTTCGATCAAGTTTACATTTTAAGTATGAATGAAGGAGACTTTCCTAAAAGTTTATTTAATATTTCATTTATTCCATATAACATAAGAAGAGCATTCGAATTAGAGACAAAAGATTCTATGGATAAAGTATATAGTTATTTGTTTTATAGAGTAATTCAAAGAGCTAAAAATATCACTTTCATATATAATACTAATTCTAGTATTTCATCTAAAGGAGAGAGAAGTAGATATATAAAACAACTTGAATCTGAATCTAAATTCAATATTAATAATTATATGATTTCTGATAAATTAGAAATAATTCAAAAGCCAAAAATGTCAATTAATAAAACTGAAGAAACAATTGAATTATTAAAAAATAGATTTTTTCATAAAGGATATATATCTCCTTCTGGTATAAAAGATTATATGGATTGCTCTCTTAGATTTTATTATAAGTATATATCAAATATAAGAGAATCAAACGAAATTACTTCTGAAATACTAAAGCCTGATTTTGGAAAAATCACTCATAAAGCCCTTGAGGTTCTTTATAGTGATGTAATTAAAAATAGTAATAATAGAAAAATAAATATTAATGATTTTTTTGTTATAAAAAACAGTATATCAGGTGCTATTCAAAAAGTTATAAAATCTCATTTTAAACTAAATAAAAAAAATCAACTTTCTTTAGAGGGTAATAATATTATTTTGAATGAGATTATGGAAGACTATATTTTAAGAATAATATCTCTAGATGAAAAATATGCTCCTTTTGAAATATTTGCTTTAGAAGGTGATAAAAAATCAGGATATACTAAAACTCTTGAGCTTTCAAAAAATCTTTCAGTTAATATTTCTGGAATTATTGATAGAATAGATTTAAAAAATAATATTTATAGAATAATTGATTATAAAACAGGTGGTGATTCTAAGAGAGTTAAGAATTTAGAAAACCTTTTCTCAAGTGAAAGAAAAGATAGAAACGATGCTGTTTTTCAGCTTTTTTTCTATTCTTTGTTATTAAAAAATAAAATTAAGGATGATAATCCTATTATTCCCGGTCTAATGAATATTAGAGAAATTAATAATGAGAATTTTACTATTAATATATCAGTAGATAATGATAAGATAAATGATGTAAATGATTATTTAAATGAGTTTGAGTATTTATTATCAAAAAAATTATCTGAAATTTTTGATAAAAATTTACAATTTATTGAGACTGATGATAAAGAAGCTTGTAAATTCTGTGCGTATAAGAATTTATGTTCAAACTAATTTATAAGTTAGAATTTATAGAGCTTGAAAGAGTTTCTTTGGGAACAGCTCCAACGTGTCTATCCACCATTTCACCATCTTTAAAAACAAGGAGGGTAGGTATACTCCTTACTCCAAATTTTATACTTGACTCTTGATTATTATCGACATCTAATTTTCCAATTACTGCTTTGCCATCATATTCATTAGCTAATTCTTCTATCATAGGAGCTATCATCCTACAAGGCCCACACCACTCAGCCCAAAAGTCTACCAATACAACATCATTTTTAGTTACAATTTCATTAAAATTAGAATCTGTTATTTCAACTGCTTTTCCCATGTTTTTTTATGTAAAAATAATTAAAAAAAATTATTTATTAATTAAATAATTTATTTCTGGATTCTCCTTCAGTAAATCTAAAAGATTATCTTCTAATTTGAATTTTTTATCTCTTGATATCATGTCAAGGGATATATTTTTTCCATTATTGTTTGAAATAATTGTCACTTTTAGATGACAATTTCCATTACTTAATTTTTTGAATTTATCATCTAGTTCTTCTATCATCTTACTCTTAAGATCCTCAAGATTTATTTTAAGATGTAATTCTTTAATCATTTTATCTCGGACTTTAGATAGTAGATTAATTTCGTCAACTTTATATTCAAATTCATCTGAAGTATTCCACTTATTTTTTATTTTTCCTTTAAGAAACAAAAACCAACCTGGCTCAAAGTAATTTTTGAATTTCACATAATCATCACTAAAAAAAAGAAAATTATAGGAATCACTGAAATCTTCAATTGTGACACTTCCATAAGGCTTTCCATTTTTAGAAATTCTATGTTCAACATTTGTCACAATTCCAGCTGTATAAATACTTGATTTTCCATTTATATTGTCTAACTCTTTTATATCTCTAAAATTCGAGTTACATAAATTTTTAATTTCAAATGAGTATTTATCTAATGGATGCCCTGAGACATAAATTCCTAATAAATCTTTTTCAATTTTTAATTTTTCTATTTCAGTGAATGGTTCTATTTCAGGAATACTTGGAAGAGCTAAATTAACTTCTTCTGAGTTTTCAAAAAGAAAAGTTTGTTTAGTTTCTTTTTGTTTCTGAAGCTTATTAGAATAAACAATTATTCTTTCAATTAAAGAACTTTCATTTTCGTCTGAATAAATATATTGCTTTCTATTAATACTATTAATTTTATCAAAAGCCCCTGCTAATGCTAATGATTCATATGTTTTTTTTGTGACAGCTCTTGAACTTGTTCTACAAATAAAATCATAAATGTCTTTAAACTCACCATTCGAATTTCTCTCTTCTATGATAAATGATACTGCAGCATCTCCAGTGCCTTTTATTGCGCCAAGGCCAAAAAGAATTTCTCCCTCTTCACCTACAACAAAGTCATTATCAGATTTATTAATATCTGGTCCTAACACTTTTATTTTTTGTTTCTTACACTCATCCATAAAATATGATATCTTATCAATATTGCTTTGATTATGAGTTAAAACTGAAGCCATATACTCTGAAGTATAATTNGCTTTTAAGTAAGCNGTCTTATATGCAATTAATGANTAACATGTNGAATGAGATTTATTAAATGCATAAGCTGCAAATGATTGCCAGTCTGACCATATTTTCTCTAGAGTTTGCTCTTCTATATTATTTTTTTTCCCTCCGTCAAAAAATTTAGGTTTTAATAATTCTAATAATTTAGCATCTTTTTTACCCATTGCTTTCCTTAGTTGGTCTGCCTCTCCTTTTGTAAATCCTGAAAGTTTTTGAGATAGTAACATTACCTGTTCCTGATAGACTGTAATTCCATAAGTTTCTGATAAAAACTCTTCCATTTCAGGTAGATCATATGATATTTTTTCTTTACCATGTTTTCTTGCAACATAATTTGGAATGTATTCCATTGGACCAGGTCTATAAAGTGCATTCATTGCTATAAGATCTTCAAATCTATCAGGTTTTAAAGACTTTAAATGTTTTTGCATTCCATCTGACTCAAATTGAAAAGTTCCATTAGTTTCACCTTTCTGAAATAATTTAAAAGTTTTTTTGTCATTTAATTCAACTTTATCAATATCTATTTTTTTTCCTGATCTTTTGAATATATTGTCTAATGCAGTATTTATAATAGATAAAGTTTTTAAACCAAGAAAATCCATCTTTAGCATCCCAGCTGACTCAATAACACTATTATCAAACTGTGTAATTAATAATTCAGAATCTTTTGACTTAGAAACAGGAATATAATTTGTTAATTTATCGGGAGTAATTATTATTCCACAAGCATGTGTTCCAATATTTCTTATTGATCCCTCTATTATTTCAGCTTGTTTTAAAACTTCTGATTCTAATGTTTTTCTTTTTCTGATTTCTGATAATTCAGGAACTTCTTTAAAAGCCTCAATTAAAGTGACTCCTGGTCTTTCAGGAATAAGTTTTGCAAGCTTATCGGTTTCACTTAATGGTAATTCTAGAACCCTTCCTGCATCTCTAATCGCTGACTTTGCTGCCATACTTCCATATGTAATAATTTGTGCAACTTGATCGTATCCATATTTTTCAATTACATAATTAATTATTTTATCTCTTCCTTCATCATCGAAATCTATATCTATATCAGGCAGAGAAATTCTATCAGGGTTAAGAAATCTTTCAAAAAGCAAATTATATTTAATTGGATCTACATCCGTTATACCTATACAATACGCAACAACCGATCCTGCTGCTGAACCTCTTCCAGGTCCAACAGTTACACCAAGTGTTTTTGCTTTATTTGTTATGTCCTGAACAATAAGAAAATACCCTGGATAACCAGTATTTTTAATGGTTTTTAATTCAAAATCTATTCTTTCTTTTAATTCTGAATCTATATTATTATATCTTTTTTTAGCTCCATCATATGTTATTTTTTTTAAGAAGTTATTTTGGCTCTCTTTAATATCTTCTTTTTCATAAAACTCTTCTGGTACTGAATACTTTGGAAGAACTACATCTCTTTCTAGATTAAAATCTTCAACTTTTTCTATTATTTCTTTAATATTAATTATTGACTCAGGAATATCTTGAAATAAATTTTTCATCTCTTCTTGAGATTTGAAATAATACTCATCATTTTGATAGCCAAACCTTTTACCTCTTCCTCTTCCTATTGGGGTTGATTTATATTCTCCTTGTTTTATACATAATAGAATATCATGAGCAGATGAGTCTTCCTTATTTAAATAATACACATCATTACATGCAACTATTTTAATATTATATTTTTTTGAGAATTTTATTAAAATGTTATTTACATGATCTTCCTCTTCTAGCCCATGTCTATTTATTTCAATATAAAAATCATCTCCAAAAACATCAAGCCACCATTTTAATTCTTCCTCTGCTACTTCTTCACCTTGATTTAATATTAATTGCGGAATTATACTATTTAAATTTCCAGATAATGCTATAATATCTTTTTTGAATTTTTTAATTAAGTCTTTATCAATTCTTGGAAATTGGCCATATAAACCTTCAACATATGCTAATGATGAGAGATGCAATAAATTATTATATCCATTCTTATTTTTTGATATCAATACTTGATTATGTCTTATGTCTTTTTTTTCTCTGGTAAATTTTGTTTTTTTTCTTTCTTCTGATATAAAAAATTCAGATCCTATAATTTTTTTAATTTTATGTTTTTTAGCGAGTTTACTAAACTTAAAAGCTCCAAACATATTTCCAAGGTCTGTAATTGCTACAGCACTCATTCCTAGCTCTTTTGTTTTATCTATAATTTTCTCAATACTGGATGTAGCTTGAAGAACAGAATATTGAGAATGATTATGAAGGTGAATAAATTCATTTTCAATTAAAACCTGATTGGATTTTTCATTAGATATTATTTTTTCTTCTTTATTATTTTGATCAAAATTTGATTTCTTTAGTTTTGGTCCAATATAATTAATATCAGAACTTTCCAAGTCCTCATTTGAATATTCTCCTTTCTTTACTAATTCAAAAAAGCATTTTGCAGTTGCATTTACATCATAAGAGGCATCATGTGCATCAGTAAATTTATTATCAAATAAGATTTCATACATCTCTATAAGTTTTGGCATTTTTAAACCTCCACCCAATCCTCCTTTTAGATTACAATAAGACTTAGAAATTATTCCGGTATCAATACTAATTTTATTTTCTAAATCTGAATTTAGATTTTTACGATAATGTTCAGCTCCAAGAATTTTTAAATCAAAATTAATATTATGTCCAATTATATATTTTGATTTTTTTATGTCTTCTTCAAATTTTAATAGTGTTTCAGTTAACCCAATTCCATCTTTTATAGCTTTTTCTGTTGATATTCCGTGTACTTTTTCTGAATTAAATGGAATTGTGAAATTTTCAGGTTTAACAATAATTGATTTGTTTGATATAAGTTTCCCAGTCTGATCATTCAGTTGCCATGCTAACTGAACTAATCTAGGCCAGTTTTCACTGTCAGATACATCTGCTTTAAAATTTTTAGGTAAACCTGTAGTTTCAGTATCAAATGTTAAAAACATATTTTATTTATGAATTTCTATAATTTTTTTATCTGTAAAATAATTATCGGAATATATATCATCTAATTTATATATAGTAAACCTCGATCTAATATTTTTCAACTCTTTGTTAACATTTCCGCCTTTAAGTAGAATTAGCTTGCCATTTGTTTTTAGTGAGCTTTTTGTCCATTCTATTATATTATCTACAGAAGAGACTGATCTTGATATAATTACGTCAGCATTCTCATTTAAATTTTCTGCTCTATCATTAATACAGTTAGTATTTTCTAAATTAATTTTTTTTATGATATTATTAACTGCATTAATTTTTTTTTTAATCGAGTCTACAAGAATAAAATTATTTTTGTTAAAATAAATTGCTAGAGGAATGCCTGGAAATCCACCTCCCGTTCCTAAATCTATAATTTTAGTATTGTTTTTTTTTATTAAATCAAATTTTGTAATAGATAGTGAGTGAATTATATGATGAAGATAAAAGTTTTCAAAATCTTTTCTTGATATCAAATTAATTTTCTTATTTATTTCAAAATAAATTTCAAATAGTTTTTCGAATGTTTCTAGTTTTTCTGATGATAATTCTTGATGATATCTTTCAAGAAGATTAAAATATTTAGTCATTTCTATATTTGTGACTTCTTATCTTTTAAAATTTCAAATAATAACTCTCTTGCTCTAAATAATTGTGCTTTTATAGTTCCTAAAGGAGATTGTGTTTTCTCTGCTATTTCATTATATGAAAGCTCTTCAAAATATCTGTATTTAATAAGATTTTCATATTTATCAGGTAATTTGGATACAAACTTTCTAACTAATAAAATTTTTTGTTTGTGAATGGCCTCTTCACCAGGGTTTTTATCAAGATCTTTTACATCAATATCTATATTTTTTCCACTATCATCCTTGAATGTGGTATTTAGACTTGTTGTTTTTAACTTTTTCTTTCTAATAAAATCTATGGTGTTATTAGTAGCAATTCTAAATAACCAAGTTGAAAACGTATAGTCTTTTTTAAATTTATCTAATTTGTTGAATGCTTTAGAAAATGCTTCAATAGTTAAGTCTTCAGCATCATCTGGATCTTTAATCATTTTTAAAATTGTAAAATAAATGGAGTTTTTATAATTGGCCATTAGTTCTGCAAAAGCATTTTGATCATTGAATTTTATTGCAGCATCAATTAATTCAAAATCTCTTAACGCTTTTTTTGAAAATTTCCTTTTTTTATCCATTTATGGTTTTAATATTGAGTAAAAATTAGATAATGTAAATATGTTCTTCAAATTAACACATACATCATCAAAATCAAACGCTAGAGTTGGTAAAGTTTTAACTAATAGAGGAAAAATTGATACTCCTATTTTTATGCCCGTTGGAACTTCAGGTTCTGTAAAAGGGGTTTTCCAAGAAGATTTAGATAAAAAAATTAATGCTCAAATAATTTTATCAAACAATTATCATCTTTATTTAAGGCCAGGAGTTGATTTAATTAATGAGTCTGGAGGATTACACAAATTTATAAACTGGGATAAACCCATTTTAACTGATTCTGGTGGGTATCAAGTTTTTTCACTTTCTAATAATGTTAAAATAAAATCGGAGGGGGTTTATTTTTCATCTCATATTGACGGTTCAAAACATTTATTTACCCCAGAATCTGTGATACAGTCTCAAAATAAAATTGGATCAGATATTATGATGGTTTTGGATGAGTGCTTGCCTTATCCATGTGAATATTCTTATGCTAAAAATTCTTTGAAGCTTACTCACGAATGGTTAGATAGGTCAGTAGTGGAGTTTAATAAAACAAAGGATTTATATGGTCATAAACAATTTATGTTTCCTATAGTTCAGGGCGGGACATTTAAGGATTTAAGAACTAAATCAGCAGAATACATAATAAGTAAGGATCTTCAAGGAAATGCAATTGGTGGATTATCTGTTGGTGAACCTAAAGAGGTTATATATGAGAATGTAGATTTAGTTTGTTCTTTGTTACCTAAAGATAAGCCAAGGTATTTAATGGGTGTAGGAACTCCAGAAAATATATTAGAATGTATATCATTAGGTATAGATATGTTTGACTGTGTAATGCCTACTAGAAATGGAAGGAATGGTATGCTTTTTACATCTGAAGGAACTATAAATATTAAAAATAAGAAATGGGAAAAAGATTTTTCGCCAATTGATCCTAATTTAAATTATTATAGTTCCAAGTATTCAAAGGCTTATTTAAGGCATTTAATTCTTAGTAAAGAAATTCTTGGATCTCAAATTGCAAGTTTTCATAATTTGAATTTTTACTTGTGGTTAGTTAATGAAGCAAGAAAAAATATAATTAATGGTACATTTGAAGTATGGAAAAATAAATTGATACCTAAGCTAAATAATAAATTATAATTGAATATTTTAAATCAATACATTCTTAAAAAGTTTCTTAAAACTTTCCTCTTTGTAGTTGGGATTATGGTCCTGGTTGTTGTTGTTATTGATTTTACGGAGAAGAATCATAAATTTATTCAAAATAGATTATCAACTAATGATATACTTGGATATTATTATGGATTCATACCTTATATAATATCTTTAGTTACTCCTATTACTGCATTTATAGCAACTGTTTATGTCACAGCTCAATTATCTCAAAGGTCAGAACTTATAGCAATTTTATCATCCGGTAAAAGTTTTATTTATATTATAAAATCATTTTTTGTAGGTTCTTTAATAATTGCAATATTGAGTTTTATTCTAAATGGATGGCTAATTCCTCATTTAAATAAAGATAGAGTTGCTTTTGAAGTAATGTATATAAAAGGGCCCTATTTTTTTTCTGATAAAAATGTTCATTTTAAAATTGATGAAGACTCATATTTATATCTTGAAAGATATGATAACAATATGGATATTGGTTATAATGTTACTATTGAAAATTTTGATAATAATAAGCTTAAAGCTAAATTATTTGCAAGACAGATAATATGGAAAAATGATATTGATAAGTGGAGGCTCAAGTCTTGGAGGATAAGAGAATTATATGAGGATGGAGAAAAAATTAATAGTGGTTTTGAGCTAGATACTACTTTATTGGTAAACCCATCTGATTTTGATAATAATTATAGGTTAAGTGAAACATTTACTATTAATGAGTTAAATGACTTTATTAATTTACAACAATTAAGAGGGGCTGATGATATTGATCTTTATAAAATTGAAAAGTATATGAGATATGCTCAGCCTTTTACTGTAATTCTACTAGTAATTTTAGGTGTAGTTATTGCATCTCGGAAATCAAGACAGGGTAAAGGATACCTTATTGCTTTAGGATTTAGTTTTGCTTTTGCATTTATAATATCATTTGTTATGTCAAGAGCATTTGCAGAAAATGGAAGTCTAAATCCACTCTTAGCTATTTGGCTGCCAAATATTATATTTAGTTTTATTACTTTATATATGTATAAATTAACACCTAAATAATTAGAAATATAAAAGTTCTATTTTATTTTTAAACACATCTACCACTTCATCTCCAGTTTCAAGATTTCTTAAAACATTTTCAAATTCATCTGTATCTTGATATCTAATCATAAGTGCGATATCAAGTATTTCAATAATTTGTTCAATTGCCTGATCTTTGGTTATAGCATTTGCTTTTATTTTCTTTTTGTAATACTTAGGTGAGATTACCTTTTTGAGGGCAAAGTAGATTGGTTGTTTCTCAATCTTAATTAAAGGAGTACTTCTTGTTGGTGTTGGAGGATCCTCCCATTTATAAGCTAAATCAATTAGCTTTACTTTTTTTGCAACATCATTTCCAAGGAAATGAGCTTTAATATATTGGTGATCTTTTAAAATCGTTTCATCTAAACTTGATGACATGAAATCAAACTCAAACTTTTGAGATTTTCCTTGAAAAGAGATAAATGAAATTATAAGAACAAAAATTATTTTTTTCATGACAGCAAAAATATTTATTAATGATATATAATTAAAGTAAAATAAATTTTTTTTATTTAAAGCAATCTTTATTTAAATTAATTTTAAAATTTTTAATGATTTATTAAATATATTTTAAAATAATAACTAAAATATTATTTTTTTATTAAATCCAATGATGGAAGTGTACCATTTGCAATATATTCAAGTAATGCACCACCACCTGTAGATATAAACGAAATATTATTTTCTAGGTTATTTTTTTTTACTGCTGCTACAGAATCTCCTCCTCCAACAAGTGAAAAAGCTCCTTCATTTGTTGCTTCTACAACAAATTTACAAATTTCAAATGTACCATTTGAAAACTCATTAACTTCAAAAACTCCCATTGGTCCGTTCCAAATAATTCTTTTTGAATTTAAAATTACTTTTTTAAAGGTATTTATAGACTTTTTACCTATATCAAAACCAGAATAATCATTTGGTATTTCATGTGCATTGAAGGTTTTAGTATTAAAATCAGTAATTGATTTTGAACAATTTAGATCTTCTGGTAAATAAATTTTAATTCCTTTATCCCTAGCTTTTTTCAATAAATGATTAGCAATATCTAGATTATCTTCTTCAAATAATGATTTTCCAATATTTCCACCTTTACTTTTTATAAAAGTATTTGCCATTGCACCACCAATAATTATATTATCAACTAAATCAATTAATTTTTCTATTACTCCTATCTTATCTGATACTTTTGCACCTCCAAGAATAGCTGTAAAAGGTTTTTTTTCTTCATATAGAACTTTATTAATATTAAAGATTTCGTTATCAACTAAATCTCCTATACAACTATTTTTTATGAATTTATTTATTGAATTAGTAGATGAATGAGTTCTATGACATGTTCCAAATGCATTATTAACATATATATCAGCCATTGATGCTAAAGCTTTTGAAAAATTAAAATCGTTATCTTTCTCCTCCGAATAAAATCTTAAATTTTCTAATAAAATAATGTCGTTTTTATTCAAATAATTATCTATAGAGAAATCTTTTCTAAAATAATTATCAATTAATAAGACTTCTTTATTTAGTTTACTTGATAAATATTTTAGGATATTTTTTAATGAATAATCTTTTTCAAATCCATTCCCTTTAGGTCTTCCTAAATGGCTCATGATAATGCATTTACCTCCATTGCTAATGACATGTTCTATTGATTTAATTCCAAGGTCTATCCTTGTAGAATCTGTAATTCTTAAATTTTTGTCAAGTGGAACATTAAAGTCAACTCTGATTATTGCAATTTTGCCCTTAAAGTTGAAATCATTTAATTTTTTAATTTTCATCATTATCTTCCGCAGATTTAATTAATCTATTATTTATTGTTCTTCCAATTAATGTGTCTTCAACTAATGAAGATAATATTATATCTATATTTTTCATATTAT
>NZVP01000052.1 GCA_002697405.1 Flammeovirgaceae bacterium | reverse complement strand
TTTTAACGTAGTGTCCTGATGATGTATTACCTAAATACGCAACACACGGATCTCCATTTATTTTCGCTGATGCAGCTTCAAAAATAGGTTTTAGATTCTGATAGCAATCCTTTTCACCACCTGGCATAATACTTGGCCCATAACGTGCGCCCCTAGAACCTCCAGATACACCGGCACCTATAAAATTAATATTCTTATCTTTCAAGTACTTGAATCTTCTATCTGTATCATCGTAATGAGAATTTCCACCGTCAATCAAAATATCTCCGTCTTCTAAATAAGGTAAAAATCTTTCAATAACTGAATCAACAGGAGCTCCTGCTGGAACAAGAAGCATTATTTTTCTTGGTCTCTTTAATTTTTTAATAAATTCTTCATCAGACTTAGTTCCATCTACCTCATAGTCTTTACCTTCATTTTTTAATAATTCAATGGCTTCATCCTTAGATGATAAACCTATTGAGGAATAACCGTTAGAAGCTACATTTAAAATAAAGTTTCTACCCATTACGCCTAGACCAACTAATCCAAAATCAAACATATCACTGAAATTTTGACAAATATGATTAATTTTTTTAATAATAAATACTATAAGAATTATTTGTTTAGATATGTTTGTAGCATAATAATGGAAAACAAAATTGTAAATGTTTTAGTAATATTTGGAGCTACAGGAGACCTTGCGAGCAGAAAAATATTTCCGGCAATAAATGAGATATATAAATCTAATAAGCTACCTAAAAATTTTCATATAATTGGATGCGGCAGAAAAGAAGTAAAAAAGAATATATTTAATGATCTAAAACCTGATTTATTAGAAAAAAATAAATATCTAAAATTAGATCCTACACTTGATAATGATTACAAAGCACTAGTAAATGAATTAGGTGATTTTCAAAAACAATATGATAAAGTAAACGTTATTTTCTATCTCTCTACCCCACCTAGTGCCTATAAACCAATAATTAAGAACTTAGTTAAAAATAGTTTGAATAATGAAAGTTCAGGTTATAGAAGAATTATTGTAGAAAAACCTTTTGGAAGAAATTTAGAGTCTGCTAAAGAATTAAATACTACCCTTACAAATGGGTTTAATGAAAGTCAAATTTTTAGGATAGATCATTATCTAGGAAAAGAAACAGTTCAAAATATATTAGTATCTAGATTCACCAATCTCATATTTAGTGCTCTATGGAATAATGAATATATTAGCTATATAGAAATAACTGCTGCAGAAAGTATTGGAATAAAAGGAAGAGGAGAGTATTATGATAATTCAGGAGCAATTAGAGATATGTTCCAAAATCATCTTCTGGAACTACTCTGTCTTGTTGCAATGGATGAACCAAATAAAAATTCTCCAGAAAGTATCAGAAATGAAAAAATTAATGTTTTAAAGAAAATTAGAAAATTAAATTTTCAAGATGATATAGTCAGAGGTCAATATACATCCTCAGAAACTAATAATAAAAAATTTAAGAGTTATATAGAAAATGAAGGAGTAAAAAAGAATTCAAAAACTGAGACATTCTTTGCGTGTAAACTTTTTGTAGATAATGATAGGTGGAGAGATATTCCTTTTTTCATTAGAACAGGTAAAAGGTTACCGACAAAAGTTACAGAGATTGTAGTAAATTTTAAAAAAAATATAAATGTATTTAGCCCTAATAACGAGACAAATATGTTAATATTTAGACTTCAGCCTGATGAAGGTTTACTAGTGAAGTTTAACCTTAAAAGTCCAGGAGAAAAATCTGTTTTAATAAATAAAAATCTTGAATTTCATTATAAAAATTTAGGTGAAGATATTATAGATGATGCATATGAAACATTAATTCTTGATGTATTTAAAGGAGATACTATGTTGTTTTCTAGAAGTGATTTTGTAGAGAAAGCATGGGAAATTGTAGATCCCATTTTAAATGAAATAAATAAAAATAATATTAAATTATTTGGGTATAAAGCTGGTACTTGGGGACCCAAAAAATGTGACGATTTATTTAGGAATCAAAATACTTGGAGATATCCATGTAAAAATCTAGTAAATGACGGTGAAATTTGTGAATTATAGAGATGAATATAAATATTTATAAAACGAAAGAAGAATTATCAGATAATCTTTCTGATTATGTAATAAATAATCATCTAGATAGTTCAATAGCAATTTCTGGAGGTAGTACCCCCCTACTGTTGTTTAAATCACTTTCTACAAAATTATCTTCTTCTAAAAATTTAGACACAAAGTTTTATTGGGTCGACGAGAGATGTGTACCACCAGATTCTGAAGAGAGTAACTATAAAATGGCTAGAGAAAGTCTTTTTGTAAATAATATTTTTAATTCTCAGAATATATACCGAATTAAAGGAGAAAAAGATCCATTTGAGGAAGTAATTAATTACAATAAAATATTAAGAGATAATCTTACTCTTGATAAAAATATTCCTTCATTTGATTTAATTATACTTGGTTTGGGGGATGATGGTCATACAGCATCACTGTTTCCTCACGAATTTAAAAATTTAAGAAATAAAGAAGAATGTTTAGTTGCAACTCATCCTTCATCTGGCCAAAAAAGAATTAGTTTATCAGAAAAAATTATAAATAATGCTAAAGAAGTAATATTTCATGTAACTGGAGCTGGAAAAAAGTATGTGATTGATGAAATAATTAATAATAGAGGAAATTACAAATCCTATCCTGCAAGTTATATAAACCCAAAATCTAATAATTTATCCTGGTACCTAGATTTTGAGGCTTCAGAGATGTTAACAAAATAATAAATGTGTTAAAAGCTTTTAAAAATATAGGACCTGGAATAATTGTGACATCAGCATTTATTGGTCCAGGAACAGTCACATTATGTATTTTATCTGGAATACAATTTGGTTACTCTCTAATTTGGTGTATTGTATTTTCAATTATTGCAACGTGTTATCTTCAGGAAATTAGTTCAAGGCTAGGAATTATTTCAAGAAAAGGACTCAGTGAGATCATTACTGATATTGACAATAGTTTTATTAGAAAAATAGCAGTATTATTTATCTTCTTATCTCTATTTATTGGAAACACTGCTTATGAGTCTGGAAATATAAGCGGTACTTCTATGGGACTCGAAACATTTATCGGTAGTTCAAGTCTTTACATACTTAATAATGAAATTAATTTAAACCCAATTTTTATAGGGTTCATACTCATACTAATTGTCGGAAATGGCTCCTATAAGGTATTTGAAAAGTTTTTAGTGGTACTGGTTTCAATAATGAGTCTTACCTTTATTTTTCTTGCTATAATTTCAAAACCAAATATTTCTGACCTATTAAATGGATTGGTTCCATCAGTAAACGATAATAACTTTATTTATGTTATTGGGTTAATTGGTACAACTGTAGTTCCTTATAATTTATTTCTACACTCTTATGTCTCAAAAAACAAATGGAAAAATAAAAAGGATTATAAAAACTCTCTATTTGATACTATAATTTCAATAGTCATCGGAGGAATAATTTCTTTATCAATAATTATTACATCAGCATCAGTATACACTATTTCTAATCCTATTGAAGTACAAAATGCTGTGGATTTAGGGAATCAGCTATCCCCAATACTCGGCGATTTCTCTAAATATTTTATATCTATTGGACTTTTTTGTGCTGGAATTACTTCATCTATNACTGCTCCAATTGCGACTTCATATGCACTTTCTGGAATATTTAAATATAAGGCTAANTGGGAAGACCCATCATTNAAAAAAGTTTCTTATACTGTAATAATAATTGGTGTATTATTNTCTTCTNTAAGTTATAAACCTATTGTTATTATNAAGTTTGCNCAATTCATAAATGGTTTATTCTTACCNTTAATTNCTGGATTNCTACTNTGGTCTATAAATAAAAGAAAAATNATGGGTGATTTTACTAATTCTAGTACTTACAATTTATTGGGTATTATTATTATTATTATATCATTATTAATAAGTTATAGGAGTTTNATATTANTATGACAAAAAAAATCGATATAAACTGTGATATGGGAGAGTCCTATTATGATAAAAAAATAGGAAATGATTCAAAAATTATGCCTTATATCACATCTTGTAATATTGCTTGTGGTTTTCATGGTGGAGATCCAAATACTATTATAAAAACCATTGAACTAGCTATTAAATATGATGTTAAAATTGGTGCTCATCCTTCTTTTTTTGATTTAGAAGGATTTGGGAGAAGAAAAATGGATTTAGAGTTAAACGAATTAGAATCAATAATTCTTTACCAGATTTCTGCCTTAAAAGGAATTACTGAATCTTATGGCAAAAAACTTCACCATGTAAAACCACATGGTGCGCTCTATAATATAGCAAGTGTTAACGATGATATAGCTGAAACAATTGTCTTAACAATAAAGAAAATAGATCCTAATTTAAAGCTATACGGTCCATCAAAAATGAAATGGAAAGAAATATCTAAAAAACATAAAATCGAGTATGTATCAGAAGTTTTTTCAGATAGAAATTATAATGATAACTTAACNTTAGTNGATAGANATAATGAAAATTCAATGATTACNGANATTGATAACTCTATAAATCATTTATCAAGAATGATAGAAAATGGGAAAGTAAAAACAATAAATAAAAAATTNATAGACATNGATGCAGAAACAATCTGTATACATGGTGACCAGCCCAATGCCCACATATTTGCAAAAACTATATACAATACTTTCAAATCTAAAATTGTAAAATGATAAAAATAGTTCCCTCAGGAGACTCTATTATTATTATAAATAATTTAAATAATCTAAAAANTTCAACACTTNCTGATTATTTAGAGAAATTAGAANTAAACGAAATAGAAGATATTATCAGTCTAAAAAGTTCTGTAGGNATTCTATTTAATCCTCATAAAATATCATCNAGTGATTTTATTAAAAAAACTAAAAATCTTCTTNCTAANAAGAATNTTANTAANANTAANAAAATAAAAACATGGGAAATACCNATTTGTTATGATAAAGATTTTGCAATTGATTTAAATGAAATTTCTACTAAATGTAAAATAGATGTAGATCAGGTNATNAAAAANCATAATAATAAGACCTATGAAGTNGATATAGTAGGATTTTTACCTGGATTTCTTTATCTAGGAAANTTAGATGACTCCTTACATCTCCCAAGAAAAAATAATCCAAGGACTCATATACCAGAAGGATCNATAGGAATAGCTGGAAATCAAACNGGTATATACAATATAGAAAGNCCTGGCGGATGGAATATAATAGGAAGAACACCACTTAGACTNTTTGATAAATTAAAGAACCCACCAATNAAAATAAAACAGGGTGATAAAATAATCTTTAAGGAGATAACAAAAGAAGAATTTAANAATTATTGATATTGAATAATACAATTGAAATTTTAAGAGCAGGAATTTATTCATCTATTCAAGATTTAAGAAGAGTAGGTTTCAANAAATATGGTATACCAAAAAGTGGNCCTATGGATGAATATTCTCANATATTAACAAACTGGTTATTAAATAAAGATATTTATTCAGAAACNATTGAAATAACACACTANGGACCCAAAATTAGAATAAATTTTAAAGGTAATATTGCAATATTTGGTTCGAATTGTGATGCTCAATTAAATAATAAAAAAATAGAAATAGGAGTTTCAATAAAAGTTAAAAATGGAGATATANTAGACATAAAAAANTGNATNGATGGAAACAGAGCCTATCTTGGTTTTTCAGGAGAAATGAAATTAAAAAAAGTNTTTAAAAGNTTATCAACATATGAAAAAATTNGNATTGGAGGAATTTCAGGAACAAAGCTTAATAAAAATGATACTATTTATTTTAAAAATATAAAAAANCCTAAAATCAAAAATATACCATCATCTTTNATAAAAAGATATGATCAAAATAATATTATAAGAATAATAAAAGGAATGCATTTTAATAAAGTTGATAATGAAAAAAAATTACTTAATAATGACTTTAATATTTCTNCAAATAGTGACAGAATGGGTTTAAGACTTANAAATAATTCAATTAAACTTAATTNTAATNATGAAATTGAAAGCACAGTTGTTACTAAAGGAACCATTCAAATTCCTAGAGATGGTAACCCAATTATANTAATGAGTGACTCTCAATCAACTGGAGGTTATCCTATTATTGGAAATATTTGTAAAGNTGATATTTCAAANATTAGTCAGATAAAACCTAATAAAAGTNTTAGGTTTAAAATGGTAAGTCTAANTGAATCNAATAGANTTCTTCAATATGAAAGAAAAAAATTTNAATCTAAACTNGGTATTGACTTATCAGCCTAACTTATTCTTCAANGTATTAAATTCTNATNTTAACTCTTTTAATCTATTTAAAGCATCTTTACCAGGTTTTTGATCAGCNCTACTTAACATNGACTGCAAATATCTTATTTGGTCAATTAACATAGGCTGCATNTAAGTNCCTTCCTTTGTGTTAAGTTCCCTNTCAATTGATAGATACTTTTTATTTTTTGGNTTCTTTTCTAACATTTTAGAAACCTTATCCTCAAAAAGCCTAACCTCAGTCATAAAATCTCTAATTTCAAGTAAAATCTTTTCCTGTTCCTCATAAACTTCAGATGTTACATCTTTAATTCTTGGATCAGAAATTATTTCAAAATTTTCAGTGAAAGAAGTACCATCTATAGTTAATATGACTTTATATTGACCTGGTTTAGCCAATGGACCATTTCTGTATGAAAGCCTTATATTTTTATTCCATGACCCTCTGTGTCTCATGTCCCACTTAAACCTATTTACCCCATCACTTTTTGATATATTACTATTAGAAATGAAGGTGAATTCATTTGTTGACATCTCATAACTCTCAATATTTGCATTATTATCGATAGACTTATAAGAATTAATTAAATTATTCTCATTGTCCATGATCTGAATTAAAATTTCACCCACTGACTCTTCTGTTATTTTATAATCAATATCAACGGAAGTTCTTGGATAGCTAACATGATTACTATTTGATGGTCGATTTCTATATCTTATAGTATTTGCAACAGGATATAAAATATCATTATCATTAGAACTGAAGTTCCTCAAGTAATCAATATTATCCATTATCCAAAATGATCTTCCCATTGTAGATAAAACAACATCATTTCTATGAATTTTAATATCAGTTATTGGTGTTACTGGTAAATTTTGTTGGAATGACTGCCAACTATTACCATCATCAAATGAAATAAACATACCAAATTCAGTACCTGCAAAAAGTAGTCCTTCCCTCTTAGGATCTTCCCTAAGTACTCTCACTGGATAATCAACTGGAATTCCTTCAGTTATAAGATCCCAAGAATTACCATTATCATAAGTTCTGTATATATAAGGTCTCCAATCACCTAATTGATACCTAAGAATAGTGACAAATGCCTTAGAGTGACTGTGATGTGATGGTTCAACAGAATCAACTCTTCCCCCTTTTATATTTTTATTAGGTGTAACATTTTTCCAGCTTTTTCCTGCATCAGTTGTTACGTGTACAGGTCCGTCATTAGCTCCAACCCAAATCATACCTTTTTTTAATGGTGATTCTCTAACAGAATAAATGGTACTATAAAACTCCTCACCTGTTATATCTCTAGTTATTGGTGAACCAGAAATAACTTGTTTATCTGATTCAAAAGCTGTTAGATCAGGAGAAATCGTCTCCCAGGTAACTCCGTCATCATTTGTAACATGAAGAAACTGTGAGGCNTGNTAAACAACATCTGGATNATGTGGAGATACGTGTATTGGTGAAACTCTCTGAAATCTATATTTAAGATCTTTAGGGTTATGTCCGTACATATTAGANGCACCNACATAATACTGCTTTTCTTGTCCAGTAATTTTATTGAATACTCCAAATCTTCCTTTNCAATTTGAGTAGACAATATTTGNNTTNCCAGGNTTTGGAACNGCAGGACCNGTCTCACATCCNCCCGTATTAGTAATATATGCNTTTGGTCCAGCCTGAAGNCCATANGGAGGNAAACTAGGTACNGATACNGTNGAATAATTATCTTGCTGACCACCATATAGCCAATANGGATACTGATCATCAACNTCTACTTGATATATCTCTGCAGTAGGTTGATTAAANTGAGTNGTCCATGTCTTNCCAGAATTAAANGTAANATTAGCACCNCCATCATTTGACTGAATCCATACTGATGTATCANNNGGATTAATCCANATATCATGATTATCACCATGAGGTGTAGAATANGACTTCCAGGTTTCCCCTGCATCTTTAGAGATCATAAATCTATTAGCACTTGAATAAAGTATATCAGAATTTAGAGGATTCGATTCTATATTTAAATAGTAAAATGGCCTATTAACTAACTCTTCCCTATTATTCATATGTTTAAATGATAAACCTCTATCTTCAGATTTATATAAACCTCCCTTGTCTTCTGATGCTTCAACCATTACAAATAATCTATCTGGATTTGATTTAGATACTGCAAAATCAATTTTTCCTATATACTTACTTTTTAACCCAAATTAATTTTATTCCAAGTCTTACCAGCATCAACAGATTTATATGCTCCTCCATTCGTTGAACCACTAATTATAGTCCATGGTTTTCTTTCAGCTCTCCACGAGGCAGCATATAAAGTATTTGGATCATCAGGAGCAAATTCTACATCAACAATACCAATAGAGTCTGATAAGTAAAGTATTTTATTCCATGATTTACCCCCATCAGTACTTTTAAATAGGCCCCTATCCTCATTGTTTTTAAAGGGTTGGCCTATCGCTGCTACATATATAGTATTTGGGTCATCAGGATGTATTTCTACTGCTCCAATTTGACCAACATTTTCTAGACCTATATGATCCCANGNTTTACCTGCATCTTCTGATCTATAAATNCCTTTNCCAACAATNATNTTTGATCTTAAACCATCTGAACCTGTTCCNANATAAACTATATTAGGATCTTTTTGATATACATTAATAGCACCAATNGATGGTGACTTGAAATATCCATCTGAAATATTAAACCAATTATTTCCAAAATCTGTTGTTTTCCATACTCCACCACCTGTAGTTCCCATATAAAAAACATTTTTTTCAGATTCTACACCGTGTACAGTTGTAACTCTACCCCCTCTGGTTGGCCCTACATTTCTGTATTTTAAATTTTTTATTACATCTTTAATATNATTATCGGATTCAATGGAGAAAGCATTTGAATCGAATAAAATAAAGAAAATTAGAATGAGTTTTAATAATTTTTTCATGCTATTTAATTAATTGTTCATAAACTGCGTTTGTAATCATAATATCTTGTACAGCTACTCCAGTTANGTCAGCAACCGTAATTTCATTATTATTTTTTCTTAGTTTTTTACCAGAATCAATAATTGAACCTATTTCTATTAGCTCTTCTTTTTTTATGAGGTTTCTATCAAGTGCATTTTTAGTTTCCCCTCTCTCTAAGCACTGAGGTATGCTATCAACTACTACTGCATCAGCTATATTTAAAATTTCTGGATCTAATTCTCTTTTCTCAGGTGTGTCGGAGCCCATAGCAGTAATATGAGTACCTTCCTTAATATCATCTTTTTGAATAAGAGATTCATTTGCATTTGTTGTAGTAATTATCAAATTAGAATTTTTACATAATTCTCTGGAGTTACTAGCAACATTTATTTTAAAACCATGAGATTTCATATCTTCAATATACTTAGAAATTTTTTCTTTATTTCTTCCAAGAACCAACACTTCTCTACAATCAGTAACCATTTTTAAGTATTCTAACTGCATTCTGGCCTGGATACCAGTTCCTATAATACCAATAGTATTAATATTAGATGGAGCTATATATTTAGCACAAATAGATCCTGCAACTGCTGTTCTAACATTCGTTAAATAACCCTCATCATGTAATACACATTTTAGATAACCTGTGTTTTTATCAAACATTACCATAACTCCATGACTTGATGACAGACCTGCTTTATAATTTTCGGAAAATCCAGAAGCAATTTTAACCACATAATTATCTTGNTTTTTAATATAACCATACTTTATATGTACATCTCCTGGCGGCTCTTCAAATAGCAACTCTCCTACTGGAGGAACAACTGAATTACCTCTTGAGTATTCTACAAATCCTTTCTCAATCGATTCTAATAAATTGATATTTTTNAGAGTTTTTAAAATTTGTTCTTTAGTATAAAATTTAGAGTTCATAATATCTTATTTAATGTATCTGAACCAATGTTTCCACCACAAATTATAATTGCAACATTTTTATTTTCTATATGTGACTTCATNTTTATGGCTGATGCAATAGCTACTGCAGCTGAGCCCTCTATTCTCATTTTGTCTATATTCAATGCGTTTTTTATTTGTAATACAATTTCCTCCTCTGAAATAAGACAGAAATCATCAATTAATTCCTTACACATATTAAAAGTAATTGACCCCTCCTCTACACCACCAGCAGAGCCATCTGAAAGTGTATCTTTTGATTCANTATTAACTATTTTACCTTCTTTTATTGAATTAATCATAATTGAAGAATTAATTGGGGAGCATCCTATCACCTTTATATCAGGATTAATCGATTTTATATAAGAAGAAATTCCTGAAATTAAACCACCACCACCTACTGTAATAAATACAGTATCAATATTACTATTTTGTTCTAATATCTCTACCCCTATTGTTCCTTGACCTGAGATGATATCNTAGTCGTTATAAGGAGAAACAAATGTTAAATTATTTTCTTTACATAAGCGAATAGCCTCATTTTCAGCATCAAGGCAGTCATCACCAAATTTTATAACTTTNGAACCAAAAGATTCAATATTTTTAACTTTTGATTTTTTTACATTTTTTGGAACATATATTGTTCCTATCATATTTTTTTTTGATAGCGCATATGAAACTGCAGCTCCATGATTTCCTGAAGATGCAGCCACAACTTTTTCTGTGCTATTAATGTTTAATATTTTATTTAAAGCTCCCCTAGCCTTAAATGAACCTGTTTTTTGTAGATTTTCTAATTTTAAAAAAATATTAGAATTAGTCTCCTTTGATAATCTTTCTGAATGTTTTAATGGAGTCTTTTCTATATAATTTTTAATATTATCTAGTGATATTTTTGATGATGGAATATCAAAACTCATATCTACGAAAATTTTGATTGATTGATTTTCTTCAACTTTTTAAACGGAATTAGTAACAAATCAGAAAATGAATCTATTTTCTTATCATTTATGTGAGTATCTATACCATAAACTAAAGACTTAGAATCTTCTACATAAGAATAAGTCCCAAAAACTCTATCCCATATAGAAAAAATATTACCATAATTAGTATCAGTTAATGGAAGTTTATAGTGATGATGGACTTTGTGCATATTAGGAGTAACAAAAATAAACGATATAATTCTATCAAAATTTTTGGGTAAACTAATATTAGCATGAGTTATATGAGCAAATAACACTGATATACTCTGGTATAACATTACCATACCAATAGATGCTCCAGAGACATAAACACCAAGAATTGTGAATAAAATTCTAAATACGGTCTCTCCTGGATGATGTCTAAGGCCAGTTGTAACATCAACATTTTTATCGCTATGATGAATTACATGGAATTTCCACATCCAAGGAATTTTATGTTCAACAAAATGAACTAAATATGCTCCNATAAAATCAAGAACCAATAAAGAAATTATTACTTCAAAAACCAGAGGAAGTTCAAATAAATGAATTAATCCAAACTGGTTTTCATTAACTACTTCTGTTGATTTTAGTAATAAAAATGCAAATCCAAAACCTATGATTGCAGTAGTAGTAGTAAATAATAAATTTAAAAAAGCGTGTCTTCCTTTCTTATACTTAAATGAATANAGAGGAATAATACCCTCTAAAATCCAAAANANAANAATACCACCAAGTAAAATACCNGTTCTAAATACTAGTGGAACATCAGCAAAAAAATCNATTATTTCGTTCATTATAAAGACCTTATTACNTCAAANGNTCTATCNATTTCCGATTTTTGNTTATAAATGTGTACNGAGTGTCTCATTAANTCTTTNCCNACAGATCTAGGTTGAAGCCTCTCCCTTTCCCATAATGTTTTTTGTAATTCAGGACCTGTTAACCCTTCAACTTTGTAAGTAGTTAATCCAGCACATAAATCTTCATTGTGAGATGAAACAATTTCAACATTATCTAATTCTTTTAAACCATCTCTTAGGTATTTACCTAATTCTTTAACTCTCCCAAGCCATCTATCTTTACCAATCATATTAAAAAAGTCAATAGAAGCTTCTAAGCCTATTCTTAGTGATGGATTACCAGTACCTGACTGTTGAAGGCTAAAGCCTTTATCATCTTGGTTATCCCAGTTATAGCTAGATAATGTTGGCCATATATCAGCTGAAATTTTTTCATCTAAATATAAAATACCACTCCCAGGAGGAGAAAGTAGCCATTTATGAAGACTTGAATAGTATGCATCGCACTTTAAATCCTTTAGATCAACATTAATTTGACCTACTGCCTGAGCACCATCTATAACTGTAAAAATTCCTTTTGACCTAGCAAATTCACAAATTTCTTTAATTGGCATAACTGTACCATAAACAGAAATAATGTGAGGTATCGCAATAACTTT